>JAJYJL010000386.1 GCA_021789565.1 Acidobacteriota bacterium | reverse complement strand
GGTCCCGCCGATCACTAAGCTGCCACAAACTGAGTTTTCAGATTCGACCTATCTGGTTCTCGGTCAAAATCGCTTTCGCTTGAGGTACACCTGCCTTTTTGTGGATGATAGCGTCGCAGGCGCGAACGGGTCACAAACGGTATGGCGGATTGGCCATTTTGACAATTCTAGCGAAGAATTTCACTCGGGCAGTGTGCCCACACCTGCTCCCGTGTACGTGGTTGGACAGAGCCACCCGGACAAAGGATGGTACGCTTTCCAGCCGGGCACTGCCAATGCCGGAGCGGGGGCAAGGCCACATCCCGTAACCATACGGTTCGATATGAAGGGGGCTCCGAGAGGGCTTTACACCTTGAAGGTGGGAATGCTGGCGCGATCGTGGTGGCTTTCTATTTTGCAGGTGGACCTTAACGGCCATAGGGGTTAGATTTATCAACGCCTTCAATGGCATGATGTGCCTGGCGAAAAATATTATAAAGATTTGGCCACTATTGAGCTTCCGACTCGCGATTTCCATGCAGGCAAAAACAATCTTGTGCTAACCGCCATCGACCGGCCCAACCAGCCGGATAGGGTCCGAAGCACGGGAATTTCGTATGACGCGTTGGAACTGGACCAAAACACCTCTCAGAAGTTTGAACCTGACGCCATTTCAGCGGATATCCATCCCACCATTTTCTACCAGCGGAAGAATGGAACCCTGGTTGAGCTTGTGGATGTTTATACAACCCAAAACAGAATTTCACGCAAAACGTGACATTCTGGGTGAACAAGCAGAAGTTCACTGAGCGGCTGTCACGGGACCTGGACTTTGGCCAGCAACGGACCGAATTCGCTGTGCCGGCTTTCGCTGCCGGAACGGCGAGCCGTCTTCTGGTGAACCTCGGCAGAGCCAGGCATCGGTTTTCGATGACCCTGGGCCCTGCGAAGAAGTGGACAATTTATGTTATGCCGAACGAGCATTTGGACGTGGGATATACCGATTACCAATCAAAGGTTGCAGAGATTCACAGTCGTGTTGTGGACGAAGTCTTGCACATGATCCAGGAGAATCCGCAGTTCAAGTACAGTCCGGACGGCTTTTGGGTATTGCAAAAGTTCTTAGAAGCCATTTCAAAACCCCATGGAAGTTGTTGAAGCATATGATCAAACCCGAACGATTGGAGATGGCGCACCTAGCAGGTGGGTTAAGCCCTTTGTTTTCAAGGGACATTTTCCGCCTGTTTCCCTTGGAGTCGGAATCGTCATGTCAAGGCCTCTCATTCCAGCAGGCTACCGAGGGTTTTGAAATGGCTTCTAGTGGGGCGGGATAAGGCAGACCATCTGCGGCTTTTCCATGCCATTCAGGAACGGAAGTTTTTTATCCCTGCTCAGTACGCCAATCTTCTGACGGGCTTCCCGACTGTTGAGACCTTGGTCCGCTCTCTTTATCCCAGTTTCGATTTCGATCTGAAGCATCATGAGCCCTTCAACTACGCGAACATCACCGATGTTCCCTCCTATACGTGGTCATACCCGTCGATTCTTGCGGATGCTGGAATCAAATATCTGATTGCGGGTTGCAATCGGACCCGCGGACCCATTCTGAATGAGAGTTTTCTGCTGGAGAAGTCGCCCTTCTGGTGGGAAGGGCCGGACGGCAAGAAAGTTCTGATGTGGTACTCCGACAGTTACGGGCAGGTTGGGTCCTTGTTCGGTCTGCCTCCCACTGTGACGACGGGGCATGCCTCACTGCCGAGGTTCCTTCAGATGTACCCCAGTTCGATCTATAAGCCCAGCTCGTTTCTACTTTTTGGCGCTCAATGGGAGAATTCAGATATGTTTCCTCAGCAAGCCACCATCGCGGAGGATTGGGACAAGATTTATGCTTATCCAGACCTCCGTTTTTCAGGATTTGCCCATGCTATGGCGGAAGTTGCCAAAGCAGACGGGAATTCCATTCCCGTCTACCGGGGCGATGGCGGGCCTTACTGGGAGGATGGCATCGCCTCGGATGCCTATTATGCCGCGATGAATCGGCAAAGTGAGCAGCGGGCCCTTTCCGCGGAGAAGATCGCCACGCTTAGTTTCCTGGTGAACCCACCCAGCCGGCCGAATCGCGGCATTATCAGGAAAATGTGGCAGAACTTGATCCTGTTTGATGAGCACACCTGGGGCGCCGGAGGGAGCATTTCGAGTCCTGAAAGCGAAGAAACTGTCCGGCAGTTGGCAGTAAAGGATGCTTTCGCAACCCGCGCCAAGCACCAAGTGCAGTTTGTGCTGGGCCGGGGTCTGGCCGCCCTGGCAGACAGAATTAACGTTCCGAGTGGTACTTGAGTGGTCTTTAACGCACTGAACTGGCCGCGAACCGGGCTGGTGGAGACGGATCTTCCAAAGGGTTACGAGATCGTGGATCTTTCCACCTATCAGACCGTTCCCTACCAGGTGCTTTCGGTTAGCGGTTCCGAGCAGCGTATTCAATTCATTGCCCGCGACGTGCCATCGCTCGGCTACAAGTGTTATCAGATCAAGCAGACTAAAACGCCTCCACCAAGCCCGCAAACGGAATCCGGCAATGTTATGGAGAATGCCTATTATCGCATTGTGATGGATGCGCAAAGCGGGGCGGTGAAGAGCATTTTTGATAAACAATTGCAGAAGGAGTTGGTCAACGCCTCGAGTTCGTATCGGTTCGACCAGTACCTTTATGTAACAGGCGGTGACAAACCCGCCAGCAACAGGCTTATCTTTAACGACCGGAACTTGCCGCTGCCAAAGCTCACTGTGCACCCGGCAGGCAGCGGACGCCTGATTCCCATCACTAGGGAGCCCTTCGGCACTGTGGCCCGCCTGGAAAGTTTATCAGTGAATACCCCGCGAATTGATTCGGAGATCATTCTGTTCAGCCACCAGAAGAAGATTGAGTTCATTAACCACGTTCAAAAAAAGGACGTGGACACCAAAGAAGGAGTGTACTTTGCCTTTCCGTTTGCGATGAGCCATCCGGAATTCCGGTATGAAATCCAGAACGGCTACGTGAACCCCAAGCACGACCAGCTTCCGGGAGCAGGCAAGGAATGGTTTTCAGTCCAGCACTGGATTGAAGCTCAACAGGGAGACACCAGCGTGGCTCTCGTCCCGATTGACGCTTCGTTGGTGAGTCTGGGCGACATCGTGAGGGGGACATGGCCACTCAAATTCGGCCAGCGAAAGGGAACCATTTTCTCTTATGCGATGAACAACTACTGGTTTACAAACTACCGCGCCGGCCAGGGAGGGAACTTCACCTTCCGTTACGTTCTGACCAGCGACCACGAGTTTCAGCCCGCGGCGCTGAGCCGGTTGGGATGGTCGGAGATGACGCCCTTCGAAGTGGATGACATCATCTCGAACGACAAGGCCGTGAATATTCCTGAACCGTTGAGTGCCACCGAGAGCAGCTTTGTAGAAGTGGACTCACCCCACGTGGTGCTGGTCGACTGGAAACGGGCGGAGAACCGTCAGGGCACAATTATGCGGTTCCTCGAAGTGGCCGGGGAGGACGGCAGTGCCAACATAAAAATTCCCCTGATGGATATTCAGCAGGCGTGGCAATGCAATGAAGTGGAACAGGATCAAAAGTCGCTTTCCGTCACCTCTCACGGTTTTCACTTTGCCGTGCAGGCATTTCAGATTGTTACGATCCGCGTAAAAGGATCCATGGGTTTGCCAACAGCAGGTAATTAGGTGAACAACATCATAGAGAAGTGCTCATTCGCGCTTGCGGGATAAATATGGCTGAACACTACTGCAGTCCCAGACGAAAGTGGCGGCACTTAGTCTCCTGCCGAGGTCCTGACCGGGAACTCCCTGCGCTGGGTCAGGCTCCGAGAGCTAGGCTTCACTTTGACTTGCAACCCATAGATGAGGCAGGACGGAAGGAGTGAGGATGATGAGTCAGATCACGAGGAGAAACTTCTTGCTAAACGTCGGAGCGGGGCTAGGGGCAGCGGGGGTGACGGGGTCGTCGCTTGTGTCGGCCGAACCTGAAACAGCATCTGGCAGCACTACCGAGGTCGAAGAAACTCGGGGCGCGATACAAAACCTTGCCATCCCGATTGATTTCCGCTACGCACCCTTGTCATCGCAATTGACCTACTGCTTCCCGGACGATCACCACAAAAGCCTGGTTGGCGAGCACGGCGATCTCCGTTACGGACACCTCGGGCAGGGCTGGGGAATCGATTATTTCCCTGAGGTCGTGGAGTTCACGCTGGAGGGCATGGAGGCGAATGACGTGCGCTGGCAGCAGCTTGAAAGTCCCGGTACCCCCATCGTGCACACGCGGATCGACCGGCCCGAGGCCTTTCTTGAACTCACTACCTTCGCCACGCGAAGCCCTGATGAAGGCCGCGTGGATAATGTCATTCTGGAAGTCCAGCCCAGGACGCTCCACTCCCTGCATGCGGTCCCGATGGTTGTGCTCCGAACGAAGCGCGACATCAATCTGAAGAGCCTCACGGGTGCAACAGCTTTGTTTCTTGACAACAAAACCTCGCTGCCTTTCATGTTGGCCAATGTGCAGCTTGGGACCGAGCAGGACGGAGTAGTGTGGCGCTCGTTCCGTATGAACGCGCTCGAAACGCGTGAAGGGAAACCGCTCCGAATTTTCTTCCGTTTCCCTCAGGAGGGACAATCTGCAGAAAAGCTGATGGATGGCTTGAAGCAGCCGGGGAAAGCATGCTGGCTAAGTCTCGTGCGTACTGGGCAGATTGGAGCCCCTTCGATGGCAGCGTTTCCTGGAGTCTTCCGGGCATGCAAGGAGATTTTCTGGTGGCCTGCGTGCGCAACATCCAGCAGGCACGCGAGGTACGCGACGGGAAGCTGACCTTCCAGGTCGGCCCCACTGTCTATCGAGGGCTCTGGATCGTTGACGGCAACTTCATTCTGGAAGCGGCGCGATACCTCGGCTACGATTCCGCCGCCCAGGCCGGATTGGAAACCGAATGGTCGCGCCAGTTGCCGGACGGGCAGATTGTGGCGGGCGGCGGTCGTGAGCACTGGAAAGATACCGGAATCGCCATGTTCACGCTCGTGCGTCAGGCGGAACTCAGCCAGAACTGGAGCTACTTTCGCCGGATGCAGCCCAACGTTCTGCGTGCCGTGAAATTCCTTGAGGGCTTACGGGAGCAGGCCAGGCGCGACGGGAGCGTGAACGGCAGCTACGGCCTGCTGGCGCCCGGCTTCGCCGATGGTGGGCTGTGGGGCATCCGTGCTGAATTTACCAACACGCTTTGGGTGCTGGCCGGGCTGAAGGCCGTAATCCAGGCCGCACGGCGCCTTCAGCTTTCCGGTTTCGAGGATACGGAACGCTTTTACCGCGAACTGCGCGCCTCGTTTTTCAAAGCGGCAAGCCAGGAGGTGCGGCGGTATCACGGCAGGTTTGAATATCTGCCCATGCTGATGAAGGAAGACCCAGCGTGGTCGGATCCCAATCCCTGGAATCGGCCGAGGCCGCAGACGGCGCAGTGGGCGCTCTCTCAGGCGATCTACCCGGGGCTCGTATTTGAAAAGAATGATCCAATCGTGCAGGGGCATATCCGGATGATGCAGGCCTGCACCCAGGAAGATATCCCCGCTGACACCGGCTGGCTCCATCACGGCGGCGTGTGGAATTACAACGCGGCGTTTGTCGCCCACGTTTACCTTTGGGCAGGTGTCACGGACTGGGCGCAGTCTACCCTGGTCGGCTACATGAACCACGCGACGCCACGCTACTGCTGGCGGGAAGAGCAGCCTCTTCAGGGAAGCTTGACGGCGGATTACGTCGGCGATATGCCCCACAACTGGGCGAGTGCTGAGTGCGTTCTATACCTGAGGCACATGCTGGTGCTTGAAGATGGCCAGTCTTTGCGGCTTTTGGCTGGAATCGGTGACATTGATCTTTCTGGTGAGCAGCCGATATCTGTCGCTCATACTCCAACTCGTTTCGGAAGAGTCAGTTTGGACCTTGCTCCCCTCGCCAGGCATAAGGGCTGGAGGCTAAAATTCCGGCGTGGTTCCGGACCTGTGCCCAGCCATGTACAACTGCCGATGATGCTGGGATCACGCTTCGCGTTCTCAGGGATTACGGGCGCAGGAAGCCGACAAGAGAATAAGGCAATCCTTGTGGCACCCGGCGCCACATCCTGGGAGGTGCGCTGGAAATCCACTTTGTGAAGAATGCCATCATTCTACAGTCGCAGACCGGGCGACTTCCGACAAACTTAATACCTAGGACTAGACCCTCTGCACGTTGATTCCCTTTTCGGTGAAGGCTGCGATTATCTCGTCCGGAGCTCCAACGTCTGTTATGAGACGATGAATGTCTTTTATGGGACAGAAAAGGTGGGTGGCCGTCTCTCTCAGTTTGCTGTGGTCTGCAACCACGATTCTCTCCCGTGCTTGCTGGGTCATGACACTGTTGAAAGCAGCTTCGTCAGGATGGTAGGCGGTTGCACCGTGTTCAGCATCGATACGATTGACGCCGATAAAGACTTTATCGGCGAAAATACGCCGCACGGCATCCGATGCCGCCTGTCCGGTCAGTGAAAACCACCCGCCGTGCAGAAATCCGCCTGACCGGCCCCGGTATTTTGGAACCACTCTGAGAGTTAGTTTCCGGCAAAATCCAGGAACTGAAGAGGAGGTTTTGCCATGAAGCAGAAGCGATTCTCGGTGGAGCAGATTGCCGCAGTTCTGAAGCAAGCGGAGGTAGGGGTCCCGGTGGCTGAGCTGATTCGTAAAGCGGGGATTTCGGAGCAGACTTTCTATCGCTGGAAGAAGCAGTATGCAGGTCTGGAAGTCGATCAGGTCCGGGAGTTGAAGCAATTGCAGGAGGAGAATGCGCGTCTGAAAAGGTTGGTGGCGGACCTGGCGTTGGACAAGACGATGTTGCAGGACGTGTTGTCGATAAAGTTCTAAAGCCCTCGCAGCGACGTCCGGCGGTCGACCATTGGCGTGAGAGGTATGGAGTCAGCGAGCGGAGGGCCTGTCGGGTGGGCCGGATGAGCCGCCGGACCTATCGGTACCGTAGCCACAAGGATCCCCGGACCGAACTCCGGATGCGGATCCGGGAGATTGCCCAGGCTCGAGCGCGATACGGATATCGCAAGATCCTGGCGATGTTCCGCCGGGAAGGTTGGAAGGTGGGGAAATACTTGGTGGAACGGCTCTACCGGGAAGAAGGACTGACGCTGCGGCAGCGGCGGAAACGCCGCCGTCGGGTGGCCGAACATGGCCGTGAACGGTTTCATCCCACGGCCCCGAATCAAATCTGG
>JAJYJL010000385.1 GCA_021789565.1 Acidobacteriota bacterium | reverse complement strand
CGAGCAGATGCAGGTGCCCATCATCCTGCTTTCGCAGGTCGTCAATGGCATCATGCTGCCCTTTGTGCTGATTTTTATGCTGCGCCTCCCCAACCGCGAAGACCTGATGGGCGTTTACAAAAACACCCGGACGTTCAATGCCATCGCCTGGCTCACCTGCGTGGTGATGATTGTTCTCACCGTGCTGCTGCTGGGCTCGCAGTTCTTCCACGGCATGCCCGCCTGAGGTGAGGCGTGATCCGATCCGCTCGATCTCCTGCCAGCGTCGATTCATCCAGCTCCATGCTCAGTTCACCGCATGGCTCATGCCTTGTAGTACCTGCGGGCTCGCGAAGCGAGAGGCACATTTTGAAAGTCGTCCCAGGCCGTCCGGTGCAAATCCTGAAGCAGCTTGGCGCAACGCGGCTGTAACACACTGCCATTCCAACCCTGCTCAGCTTCGCTGACATCAAAAATCAGTGTCTGCGCCCGCGAACAAGGCCCTTTTCTCGGCCCAGCTAATCCGGGCCATCAAAGCAGTCCAGGAACAAGGGAAAGCAATCGCTGCGAAGCCGCCAAAACCAAAATAGCGCGGAAAGACCCGGGAGCCGGCCTGTTTGTTTCAGAAACTGTCAGTCCCGGAATGGGTTTTCCATCGACACGCCGAAATATTGCTGGCCTGGATTCAAATCTTCCGACCAAATGCGCGAGCAGCCTGCGCTCTCCGCCGCAGCCACAATCATGCCATCGTAAAAATGGATGCCGTAGGCTGCACAGGCTTCTACGGCCCGGCGGATGGTGTCCCCATCCAGGTTCACCAGTGGAATAGGCCTGAGCGCGTCCAGGACAGCGAGCAGGCGGGCGGGGCGGACGCGCGGGGACACCCTGTAAAGAAGCGTGGACGCAAACTCGCCCAGCACCTGTGAAGAGATGACGATATCGCCGGTTCGTGTTACCGCTTTGCGCACAATCTCCCGCGCGATGCGCTGTTTTCGCCGGTCGCTCGCGTCGTAGGCATACACGAGAATGTTGGTGTCCAGAAAGTCAGGGCCTGGCATGGAGGTCTGCCCTCGTCCAGGTCCGCTTGCCAACCTTCAATCGAACCTGCTGAAACGTGCGCTCGAGTGCTTCGCGCTCACGCCGCTTTCGGCCCGAGGCAGCCTTTCCGGCCGCAACCTGTTTCAGATAGGCGCGAACCATCCCCGTGAGAGTCGTGTCACGCTCGACGGCGATCTTCCGGACTTCCTTAACCAACTCGTCCTCAAGAGACAATGTGATATTCATAAACCCATAATAAGGGAATCCCTTAAACTGTGCAAGGGCGGGTGCGCCGATACGCGCTTTGTCGTGTCTGCGAACTCGCGAATCGAGAGTTGGTAGCGCAAACCGCCGGGTCTGCGGTCTGCGGCCCTTGTGGCGAGGCGTGGAAAGAACCGCGGACCTCAAATTCGGAGGTCCGCGCTACTCGCTCGCGAAGCGAGAGGCCTATTTTGAAATTCGTCCCGCGCCATCCGGTTTAATTCCTGAGGTAGTTTACCGCAGCGCCGTTGTGGCACCCTGCCATTCCAACCCCGCTCAGCTTCGCTGAACGCAGACATTAAAAATCCTGGTCTGCGCCACCCGCCGAAAACAGCGCCCAGTTGTCAAAGGCGGGTTGGCCGATAGCAGGTCGGGTGTTCGGCGGCTAAAGAAGGTTCTTAGCTTCGGTAAGCACTCGGGTCGTGATCGAGGCCCACTCGGGATTTTCGATACATATGACCAGCCAGTATCGACTATTGGCCAAAAACCCATCCGTGGGAAGAGCGGATGTTGTGAAGAATTCGAGGACCTCGTCCAAGGTCTCGTCTTCGTGCCATGTAGTCATGATTACGTCGTCCGCTGTCGGCAAAGCGAATCGTCTGTCCCCCAGTTCGTCTTGAACGATGACTGCATCAACAAGGTCATGGAACCTCTCGGCACCCTTGCCCCATGCGCAGAAATAGACCATCCCGGCACTCAGGGCACAGTGGGCGAAATTCGAAATTTTTTCGGTACTCAGACCGGACGCATCGGCGGCGACAAGCAGGCGAAATCGTTTTGAGGGTAGCCGGAGCGATGTGGGCCATTCCAGCGTGGCTGCTTCAACGACTGCGAAATGGCCTGTGTCTGCCATAACTTGCCTCTGAGCTGGGGCAGCGTCGTGCGCGCTCAGCGCACTATGCTGCGGTTCGTTTGTTCAAAATCAAAAACCGGGGGTGGCGCAGGTACTGCCTTGCACTGTCTGCGAACTCGCGAAGCGAGAGATTCTTCTAGCCGTTCATGTCCGCCGACACGCTGTCATTATCAGGCTGAATTGTCGCAGCGCGGTGCTGAAGCCTCGCCATTCCAACCCGCTCAGCTTCGCTGAACGCAGACATCATGAATCAATGTCTGCGCCCGGCCCAAAAGAGACCCCTCACCCGGTCGCTGGCGCGACCACCCTCTCCCCTTGGAGAGGGCGGTCATTCCTCTTAGCAGGTGCCGTTTGGCGGCGGGGCTGAAGCCCCGCCCTCTGGGTAATCCGTCCTTATCACAACAGCGATGCTCAGGCTGGCTTAACCTTCAGCATCGCGACGCCGTGGGCGGGCACTTTGGTGGAATAGTAGTGGCCGGAAACCTCGATAGCCTCATGCTTCCACAGGTCGCGCGCCTGGATGTTTTTGTCCTCGATGCCGACGGCCGACCACTCGACGCCGATTTCATCTTCCTTCTCGGTGCGGTTGAAAAAGGCGACGGCGGTTGAGCCATCGTGAAGTTTGCGATAGGCCACCATCAGTTTGCCTTCGTAGGTCACCAGTTTCGCGGGGTGGGCAGCAGGGTCCTGGTCAATGGCGATCACCTCGCGGTTCATCAGGATGCTCTTGGTTTCTTCGGTCATGGAGCTGAGGTCGTTCCCGGCCAGCAGCGGAGCGGCCAGCAGGCACCACAGGCTCATGTGGGTGCGATACTCGTCACTGGTCATGCCACCGTTGCCGATTTCCAGCATGTCGGGATCGTTCCAGTGGCCGGGCTGGATGTAGTGCTGGATGGCGAACTGGCTGAAGCCGATTTCGTCCATGCGCTTCCAGTTGTCCTTGATGTCGCCGGTGGTCCGCCACAGGTTGCCGCTCACTTTTGCTCCCCATCCCCACACGTCGTCTTCGCCATACTGGCAAAGGCTGAAGACGATGGGGCGGCCGCACTTCAGCAGTGCCTCGCCCATTTTCTGATAGACGGGGCGCATTTCGGTATTCTTATAAACACGCGACGCGCTGCACCAGTCGTATTTCAGGTAGTCGAATCCCCACTCGGCGTAGGTTTTGGCGTCCTGCTCTTCGTGCCCGAAGCTGCCTTCGTAACCGCCGCAGGTTTCCGGGCCCGGCCCGGAATAGATACCGATCTTGAGGCCTTTCGAGTGGACGTAATCGCAAAGGGCCTTCATGTCGGGAAATTTTTTGTTGCTGGTGATGCGGCCGTTTTTGTCGCGCCCGCCCTCCCAGGTGTCGTCAATATTGATGTACTCGTAACCCGCCTTGCTCATGCCGGACGCCACCATGGCATCGGCGACGGAGCGGACAATCCGGTCATCCACCTGCTCGGCAAACTTGTTCCAACTGTTCCAGCCCATGGGCGGGGTTCGAACCAGGCCGTTGTCCGGCAGGTCGCGCAGTTCGGGCAGCGGAAGCGGCTTGGGCGGCAGCGTCGCCTCCTGGGTGGTGCGGTGGGCGGTGCCCGTCCTGGTGCTTTGGCCATGCATGTTGACCTGCATCTCGATCCTGCCGCCTTGCAACCTGCCGGTGTAAACGGTGCGGTAGATCTGGTAGGCGTAGTGGGTCACCACTTCAAAACGCAGTCTGCCATCGTGGAAGCTGCCGTTGCTGATGGGGTGTTCGCTGCTGCCGTAGATCACCTTGCCGGTGAGGGTCCCGCCTGACTGCTGCAGGTAGAGAAACGACTTGCGGAAGGTGCCGTCGTTGTTGGAGATCAGCAGGAGCCAGTATCCGCTCAGGCTGGTCTGGGCCGCCAGATCAGACACTCCCAGCAGGAGAACGGGAGTTGACGCCAGGGTGCGAAGCGCCGACCTTCGGGTGATGCGTGGACCCAGGATGAAATTTTCAGGCTTCATGATGGCAAATCCTTTCTGGTGGATTGGGGCGAACCCGGCTGCAGGGGGCTGCCCCACAATTTCCTTTCGCGCAAATTGAAACTGAAAGCGGCAGAAGAATATCACAAGGCATGGCGCAAGCCAACGGAAGGAAGGAACGAGGCGTGACTCCGGTTGATTTGTGGCACGGGCGTCCTCGCCCGTGCTGCAGTCAAAAGACACGGCCAGGATGGCCGTGCCACATTACAGGAACCAAACTGAGCCACCGCCAAGGGTCGGGCGCTGCCGTCCACAGGGTAGCTGCGATCGAAGGGCCGGCTGGCGAGGTAAACTCGATGCTATGACGCTTCCCCAGCCCGGCCGGCGCAAAACTTTTGGCGGCGTCCTGCATCAAAACAAGCAGGAGGCAGCACGGAGAATTCCGGGCGGCCGGCCAGCGGAATTTCTGGCGGGCAGTTTGGTTGACAGCCGGGAACCTTATGCTATACTGAGCTTTGGGACCCGGGGAAGCGAACATCTTCCCGGGGTGGGCCATTCCCTCAGGTAGAAGTTTGAAGGACCACCTTCCGTTCTCTTTCAATCTAAACAGCCGCTATTGAGGAACTGTGGAATCTGAGACCTGCAAGAAAGAACTCGTAATCGAAATACCGCCTGATATTGTCAAACAGGAATCCGAAGCTGTCACGGCGCAGTACCGCCGAGTGGCACGAATTCCGGGCTTCCGACCGGGACGCGCGCCCGCTTCGCTGGTCCGGCGGCACTTTCAGGATGACATTCGCAACGAAGTGGTGCAGTCCCTTCTGCCCAAGTATTTTGAGAACGCCATCAAAGAACAAAAGATGGCGGTCATCGGACGTCCGCATTTCGCCGATTTAAAGTTTGAGGAAGACACTCCGCTCAAGGCCACGGTCAAGTTTGAGGTGCTCCCGGAGTTCGAGCTGAAGGAATACAAAGGGCTCGAGGTTGAGCAGGGTGCGTTCGAGGTGTCTGAGGAGGAAGTAAAGCAGGCGCTGGAGGAGCTGCGGCAGCACGCGGCCACCTTTGAACCGGTGGGAGACCGCGCCGCCCAGGACGGCGATTACCTTACCGTGAACTATCGCGGCGTGGACAAGGCCGACGCGGCGGCCAAGCCACTGGAAGCCAGTAACGCCATGGTGCACCTCTCGGCAGAAGGGGCGGTGCCCGAGTTTACCGAAAATCTGCGGGGCGCCCGGGCGGGCGACGTGCGGGAATTTGAGGTGAATTATCCCCAGGATTACTCCTCCAAGCCGCTGGCGGGGAAATCGTTCAGCTACCGCGTGGAAGTCCAGGTGGTCAATAAGAAGGTGGTGCCGGAACTTGACGATGATTTTGCCAAAACGGTCAGCGAGTTCAAAGCCCTGGACGAGCTGAAGGGCCGGGTTTCTGACAACCTGGGGGCGCGCAAGAAGTATGGGGCGGAGAGTGAAGCCAAGCAGGACCTGCTGAGCCAGTTGGTGGCTGCCCACAGTTTTCCGGTTCCTGATACACTGGTGGAAGGACAGGTGGAGGGCAAGCTGGAAAGGTTTCTGAACCAGTTGATTTCCCAGGGTATCGATCCCCGGAACGTGGGCCTGGACTGGCAGAAGCTGAGGGAAGATGCGAGGCCTGAGGCCGAAAAGGAGGTCCGGGGCTCGCTGATCCTGGAGAAGGTGGCGGAAGCCGAAGCCATTGAAGTGAAGGAAGAAGAGGTTGACGAGTTGATCCGGGACCTTGCGCAGGAGCGCCACGAAGCGCCGGCGGCGTTGAAAACGCGCTTGACACGCGACGGGGGGCTCCATACAATTGAACGCAGGCTCCGCAACCAGAAGGCTCTCGACCTCATCTATCAACACGCAAAGATCAAACCCAAATCCGCAACCGTCCCGGACCAGGCCGAAGGATAGTGGCGGGGAGCGCCGATGAGCATGAATGGACCAGCGATGACATTGATTCCAATGGTGGTTGAGCAGACGAACCGTGGCGAGCGGGCCTACGACATCTATTCCCGGCTGCTCCGCGATAATATCATTTTCATCGGGACCCCGATTGATGATAATGTGGCCAATCTGGTGACGGCGCAGATGCTTTTCCTGGAAGCCGAAGATCCGGAGAAGGACGTTTCACTCTACATCAATTCGCCCGGCGGCGTGGTGACGGCAGGAATGGCCATTTACGATACCATGCAGTTTATCCGGCCCGACGTGGCCACCATCTGCATCGGACAGGCGGCCAGCGTGGCGGCCCTGCTGCTTTCAGCCGGCACCCGAGGCAAGCGCTTTGCGCTGCCCAACTCCCGGGTGCTGATCCACCAGCCGACCATGGGCGGGTTGTCCGGGCAGGCCACCGATATTGATATTCATGCGCGCGAAATCCTGCGGGTGCGGGCCGGGCTGAATGAAATCATGGCCAAACACACCGGCCAGCCTCTTGAGAAGATCGAGCGCGACGTGGAGCGCGATTTCTGGATGGATGCACAGCAGGCCAGGGAATATGGCATCGTCGATGAGATTATTGAGAAGCACAAATAACGGAGGCGACCTTACTTGAAACGATTGGTTTCAGAAGAAATACTTCGTTGCTCATTCTGTCAGAAAACCCAGGACGCGGTAGGCAAGTTAATCTCTTCCCCCGGCGATCATCCCCGAGCTTATATCTGTGACGAATGCGTAGCCATCTGCAATACGATTCTGGAAGAAGACCAGACCGAACGCGTGCCCACGGTGGAAGCCAAGCTGCCGCGCCCGGCGGAAGTGAAACGGTTTCTGGACGAGTACGTGATCGGCCAGGACAAGGCCAAGAAGAAGCTGGCGGTGGCGGTTTACAACCACTACAAGCGCATCATGCTGGCCAAGGTGCGCAACGATGTTGAACTGACCAAGTCCAACATCCTGCTGATCGGGCCCACCGGCACTGGCAAGACGTTGCTGGCCCAGACCCTGGCGCGCCTCCTGGAAGTTCCTTTTGCCATTGTGGACGCTACCACCCTGACCGAAGCGGGCTACGTGGGCGAGGACGTTGAAAACATCATCCTGAAGCTGCTGCAGAACGCCCAGGGGGATGTGCAGAGGGCGCAGCAGGGAATTATCTATATCGACGAAATTGACAAAGTATCGCGCAAAGACGAAAATCCCTCGATCACCCGCGACGTTTCGGGCGAGGGCGTGCAGCAGGCCCTGCTGAAGATCCTGGAAGGGACG
>JAJYJL010000384.1:3845-7317 GCA_021789565.1 Acidobacteriota bacterium | reverse complement strand
GGTCAGCGTTTTCAGCATGGAGGCCGTCTGCTCCTTCAGGTTAACGTGGATAGCATGGTCCGACGGAGACGGCGTGTGCTTGTCTTCCAGAAAGTCACTCAGCTGCGATTCGCCGTCGTCGCCGATAGGCGTATGCAGCGAAAGCGGCTGCTGGGCGATCTTCATCACTTGGCGCGCCTTGGACACGGAAATCTGTGCCCTTCGCGCAACCTCGGCGATCGAGGGATCGCGGCCCAGTTCGCGAGTCAGTTCACCGCGCGCGCGGGCCAGCTTGTTGATCGTGTCATTGGCATGCACCGGCACACGGATGGTGCGGGCCTTGTCCGCGATGCCGCGCGTGATCGCCTGACGGATCCACCACGTAGCATACGTTGAAAACTTGTAACCGCGGCGCCAGTCGAACTTCTCTACTGCCTTCATCAGACCCAGATTTCCTTCCTGGATCAGATCCAGCAGATGCAGTCCTCGCTTAATGTACTTCTTGGCGATAGAGACCACCAAGCGCAGGTTCGCCTCAGTCAGTTCCCTGCGGGCCTGCTCCGCGTGGAGCTGCCCCAATTGGATTTTTTCCCACGTGCGCTTCATCTCTAGCGCGCTCACGCCCGACTCCGTTTCCAGATCCCTCAACCGCTTCTGGTGCAAACGTAGCTCACTGTGAACGCCTTCGGGAATTCGGCCCCTTGCCCCGGCCCTCACTTTCAGTGCCTCAATCTGGTGCCGCAATTCCTGCATGCGGTGGCTTGTATGCGAGATCAGCCTGGTCAGCCGGTCGATTTCCTGCGCGTTCAGGTCAAGCCCCATCACCAGTCTGGACATCTGGACTCGTGTCCGCGCCAGGCGGTACCGCGCATGCAGGGCAGTGCGCTTTTTCGTCTTAGATGTGCTCTCAAGCGCCGCAGCCTGCCTTAAGGCCAACCGGTAGAGCTTCGCCAGTGCGTCAAGTGACTTCACCGTTGCGCGCGTCTTTGCGGCAACCTGCTTCGCCTCAGTGAGCGCGTCGGCTTCAAAATTAGAGATTTCCCTGATCGAACGCTTACCCGTGCGCAGAGCCTTGGCGGTGGCCAGCAAATCCTTCAAAACCAGCGGTGAGCGCGCCATGTAGCGATGGGCCGCAATCTCGCCCCTCTCAATCCGCTGCGCCAGGCGCACTTCGCCCGCGCGGTTCAGCAGTGGCACACGGCCCATGTCCCGCAAGTAGGTCCGGACCGGATCAATGGAACCTTCCAGCGGGCCCGGGGTAAGGTCAAATTCCGTTTCCCCTTCCTCGACCGGATCTTCCCAGTCCGCTTCTTCGCGCAGAGACAGATCAGAGTCCTCCTCCGAGAGCAGGTCTCGCTCCTGCTCATCGTCTACAAGCTCCGTGTCGCTCGGATCGCGGAAATTCAGCTTAACGTCCAACATAACGTTTTCCTCTCACGCTAATAAACTCCGACAGCCGCCCAGTGCGCTATCCCGCAGAATGCGAGATTCACAAATCGCGGTTTGCTGCCGAAACGTTCTAGAAGGGTGGTGGAGTCAAATGCAGCAGTAGGTTAGTACCCTATCCGAAATTTCGCCCGAATCTCTCCGGGCACCGGAGTTCAATATATCAGATGCAAAAAAAAGACAAATGGATTCGCGCGTCTGCGCTTTCTTCGCGAAATACACTCCGCGCTGTCATAACCCGCATGGCGGCGTAAAGCCACCACCTCAGATTTATGATACCAAACATTCATTGTAAAATCAACAAGTTAAGAGTTTCCAATAAACCGCAGGGATCCGTCGCTGTTTCCACGCCCAGTTGGGCGCTGAATACCATTCCGGCGTAAAAACAAGTCCATTCGCATCCCGTGAGGTAGCCGGGAGGGTTGGGAGTAGAGTTTTCCAGCACCACATGCTCCTCTTGCCTCTCAAGGCCTGCAACACAGAAGGCATAACCCAATGTAATACAAGCACATAGAAGGAATTGACACGATGTTCGGAATGCCACCTGAATCAGCTTCGGCAAACCACGCTTCACCGGTGCCGCCCGAACGGTTGGATGGAGTTAAGTATTGGCGGAAGCCTGAACTACGCGCCTCGTGGCGGGATTCCCATAATCAGGCAACGGCAGACGTTCGGATTTCAACTCCTTCTACCTGTTTCAGCCGGTCTTGTGCGCTTTTAGCTTTTCGAAAGCCTTTGTCGGCGCCGCGACGTTGTTGTAAGCCTGCATCAGGTCAGGACGAAGCGCATCCAGCGGCGAACGTTCTCGCTCCGTAGAATCCTTCCCGCTCCGGTTCACAGCGATCCCAATCAGCACCGGATTCTTTGCGGGAAGCGTGCAAAACATCTGATACTCCGTGCCAACCTTGCGGGAAAATTCCTGAAAAAGCCCAAGGCACGAAACCGCGGCCGACTAACGCTGTTCGAAGATAGCGATCGCATGGGGAAAGTCGAACGCATTAACGGGATTGACGCGAACCCTGAGGCGCTGCCGGCGTGTATAAATTTCGTTGTATGCGGTGACGTCGGAGCAGACCAGTTTTGACAGGTGTGTTACTACGGCGGCGGCGTCCCCACCGCCAGTCTTTGTAGCGTAGACCCTCAAGGCCTACGGCACTTGCCTTCGGGCCCACCCTGATGACATGCAGACCAGGAAATCGAGAGACCCACAGCAAGACCGCGGTCCGCCACGCACGCGTGGCGTATCATATACCCGACTTGTAGCGTCCGATGTCCTGCGTGCCGGCCCTCCGGATTACCAAGAGTTGTTGCCCTTTCGACCTTTGATGTTTTTCCCTTCTTTTCCAAGCTGATTGCGTTCAAACGGCGGCAGGGTGTATGTTAACGGATTCACCGAAACTCAGATATACAATTCGGACAGACTCCCTGGAGGAAAGCACCTTGAACACCCGCCGCATCGTTTTCTTACTAGCATTGGTTCTCACCTGCTGGCCGCTCGCCGCGGCAGAATTGCCGCTTACACCCTATCCGCGCCAGGTACACCCGGGAACGGGCGAACTTGTCACAAAAAGCAGCGTGACGATTGCCGTCATCGGCAACGACGCCGACGACCGATTCGCCGCCACTCAACTGGCAGAAGATTTGAAATCCATTGACAGGGTCGAGGCTGAAATCAAGACCCGTCCTTCAGGTTCGCCGCACATTGTGCTGGCTCGCGCCGAATCCCGCGATGGCGCACGCATCTTGGAGCGCGCAGGGCTGAAATTTCCCGCAGAAGCTGACGAGGAAGGCTACGTGATCGTTGTCAACGACCGCGAAGCCGACGTAGTGGCCAAAAGCGCCGCCGGCGTTTTTTACGGCGTCCAGACGCTGCGGCAATTGTTTCATCCGGTGCAGAATGGCGGCTCCGCCCACTCCTCTTCGTTCGCCGGCACCACATCCAGGTGACGGACCGCGTGTGCGACGCGCCGACGGTGCGGATCATCGAGCACATCCTGCTCGAAGAGGAGCGCCACCTGCAGTGGGGACAAGCGATCTACGAGGAGCT
>JAJYJL010000384.1:0-3835 GCA_021789565.1 Acidobacteriota bacterium | reverse complement strand
AGTCAGCATTGACATCAGCCGCGGCCCCTTCCCGACGATGGCTTCCATCAAGCGGGAAATTGATCTGCTGGCGCAATACAAGGTCAACCTCTATTCGCCCTACATGGAAAACATGTTTGACTACCCCAGCCTGCCACTAGCGGGAGAACCGGGCGGCGCCCTCACGCCACAGGAAGTGACCGAAATCGTCGCCTACGCCAAGCAGCGGCACATGACTGTTATGCCGGAACAGGAATCCTTCGGCCACCTGCACCTGCTGCTGGAAAACGAGCAGTACCAGAACATGGCCGAACAGCCCTACGGCGCAGTGTTGTCGCCCACCGTACCGGAATCGTACCAGTTCATCGGCAAGATGTTCGCCGACCTCAACAAATATTTCCCCGGACCCTTTTTCCACATCGGCGCCGATGAGACTTTCGAACTCGGCCAGGGGCGCACCAAAGACCTTGTGAAACAAGAAGGCTACTCAAAGGTGTACGTCGATTACCTGCGCAAAATTGATGAGGTCCTCAAGCCTTATCACCGCAAGGTCCTTTTCTGGGGAGATATGGGCGTCCGCCATCCGGAGGATTTGCACGACCTGCCGAAAGACATGATCGCCGTGCCCTGGGACTACGCGCCACGCGAGTCCTATGCAAAAGAGATCAAGCCATTCCGCGATGTGGGGCTTGAAACCTGGGTGGCGCCGGGCGTCAGCAACTGGAGCCGCATCTTCCCGGACTACGTTGAGGCGCTGCCCAACATCCGGCAATTCATCACAGATGGAAAAAACCTGGGCGCTACCGGAGTCCTGAACACGACCTGGATGGACGACGGCGAGGGCATGATCAACTTTACGTGGTACGGACTTGCCTATGGCGCCGCGCAAAGCTGGCAACCCACCGTGGACGACCAGCAATTCTCGAATGCATGGGACTGGACTTTCTACCGCTCCGACAGCCACAACTTCGCAAACGAAATCAACACGCTGACCCAGATCCACAAAGAACTGCTGAGCGCCATCCACAGGGACGGCAACGACAGCCTGACCTGGATCAACGCCATGAGCCCGGAGGGCCAGAAGTTTTACGGCGGGTGGCAGCCCACAGCCCAGCAGATTCGACTGCTGGCAGAGAACGTAATCGAAAACGTCCGCGAGCACCGCAGCGAGGCGCGCCGCAACGGCGATATGCTGAACTACGTGGAATTCGGCGCGCGGCGGTTCGATTTCCTCGGGCAGAAGGCCCTCTATGCCAAGATGATTGCGGACCTTTACGCCCAGGCCCAGGCAACTGCCGGCAGCAGCAACCAGATGTTCGGGCCTTTGCGCCAGGTCGGCGAGCCAATGCAGGACATGATGCACAACGATTACCAGCTTCGTGATGAATACCAGAAGCTCTGGCAGGGCGAGAACCGGCCCTACTATCTGAATGTTATTCTGGCGCGCTACGACCAGGAGTTTGACCGCTGGCAGCAGGCGATGGACCGCATTCGCGAGATCGGCATGGCCTATCGCACCACCCACACTCTGCCGCCGTTGTTCGGGACGGCTGCGTCTCCGGCAGAGGGCAGCAGCAGCCACTGAGCTTCGCTCGCACCGATGGTAAAACCCTGCGCCGCACCGGGCCAGACCCTGACGGCGCAGGGCTCGCCCTTCACATTTCAGGGCGCTGTCAGTATCCTCACTGCTCCCGGGGTCTGAGGGGTACGGGAAGCGGCAGTTTGCATTCTTTTCCTGCATTGAACTATTACCGATGGATACCACACAATCCGATGCAGGCGAATTGCGGCTGCGAAGAGTTCTGACGCTCTGGGACCTGGTCTTTTACGGTCTCGTACTCATCCAGCCCTCGGCCCCGATTCCACTGTTCGGCATTGCGCAGAAACTTTCCAACGGCCACACGGTCACCACAATTCTGATTGCCATGTTTGCCATGATGGTCACTGCGTTCAGCTATGGGCGCATGGCGGCTGTCTATCCCTCGGCAGGCTCGGCCTATACGTACGTCGGCAAGTCCATGAACCCGCAACTTGGCTTCCTGGTCGGATGGGCCATGCTGCTTGACTACATCCTGATCCCCTTGATCAACACCGTTTGGGTCGCCGTCGCCATCCACAGCCGCTATCTTCCACACCTGCCTTACGCTGCCGCCGCGCTGCTGGTGGTGGCCTTTATTACCATCCTTAACTTGCGCGGCATCAAGACCTCCGCACGCGCCAACAAGATCCTTCTGATCTCAATGTGCGCGGTCATTGCGGCTTTTTTCTTTCTTGCGGTCAGGTATTTGTTCCACGCCGGCGGCTGGTCCGGCCTGTTTTCAGAGCAGCCGTTCTATGACCCTCAAACCTTCAGCGGTCATAAAATCTGGACGGCGACTTCCTTCGCCGCGCTCACTTATATCGGATTTGACGGTGTCAGCACGCTTTCCGAAGAAGCCGAAAATCCCAAACGCAACGTGCTGCTCGCCACGGTGCTGGTCTGCTTTCTAACAGGCATCTTCGCCGGCCTTGAGGTCTATCTGGGTGATCGCGTCTGGCCCAACTGGCACACATTTCCCAATCTCGAAACTGCTTTCATGGATGTTTGCCGGCGCGTGGGCGGCATGCCGCTGTTCCAGGCCATGGGAGCAGTCCTGTTGCTGGCGGCGCTCGGCAGCGGCCTGACAGGAGGGCTGGGGGCGGCGCGTTTGCTCTTCGGCATGGGGCGTGACGGCGTCCTGCCCAGGAAATTCTTCGGCCGGCTGCATCGCAAAACCAACACGCCGGCATACAACATTCTTCTGGTCGGGGTCATTACATTCGTGGGCGCGATTGCGCTGAACTACCTCGGCAACGCCTACGAGGACGCGGCCGACCTGCTGAACTTCGGCGCGTTTCTCACCTTTATGGGCGTCAATCTCTCGACCTTCTGGCATTTCAGCATTGTCCTGCGCGGCAATGGGCGCAGGCGCATTCTGACAAACGCCATCCTGCCGCTTTTCGGGTTCGCCTTCTGTGCGATGATCTGGTGGAACCTGAATAACGTCGCCAAAGTTATCGGTGGCATCTGGTTTGTCATCGGAATAACATACATCGCCGTTTCCACGCGTGGATTTCGCCTTAAGCCCAAAATGATCGACTTTTCGGAGTCGTAGCCACGTGCTCTTTGGTATCCCGGCCCGGGTTCTGCGGCACTGTACTCTTCACAGAAAATCACTGGTTAATTTTGATGGAGTGCGCTAGCCTTGAGCCGAAAGCCGATACCGTCAATTGCCCACGGCAGCTATAAGAATGATTACAGGCCGTTAATTCCTGCAGGCGGGATTGCGAGTTAACCATGAAGATTCGTGACGTCCGCGCGGCCGGGTTGCGAGGCCGGACCCCCAAAGGAGGATGGACGAATGAGTTGCAGCCGGAGGATTGCGTCCACACCTTGATCGCCGTCCTCACAGATGAAGGGTTGGTGGGCTGGGGCAGCGCCTTCACCAGCGACGAGCTTGTTCGCGGTGCGCTAACCGTGCTGCGCCCGCTATGCGTTGGCCAGAGCGCAATTGAGCCGGAGCGCGTAAGCGAACTGCTAGGCCAAATCACTTTCTGGCTGGGGCGGGGCGGCTCGATTACGCACACGATCAGCGGCATTGACATTGCGTTGTGGGACATCCTGGGCCAGGCCACCGGACAGCCGGTCGGCCGCCTGATGGGAGGCCGTTACCGCGACCGCGTGCGGCCCTACGCCTCGCTGCTCATGCAGGAACCGGACCGCATGGCCGCCGAGTTGCTTCCTCTCAAGGAAGAGGGCTTTCGCGCCTTCAAGATCGGATGGGGACCGTTCGGGCGGCGCGATGCGGCAACGGATGAAGCCATTGTCAGATCGGAA
>JAJYJL010000383.1 GCA_021789565.1 Acidobacteriota bacterium | reverse complement strand
AAAGGGCCCGCAAAATGATGCAAATGATGTTCGCGATTGACAAGGACAACTTCCACGGCCGCCTTGAGGTGACGTGCAACACCTGCCACAACGCTTCCGAGCATCCCGCGGGAATGCCGGCGGTCGCCACAGCCCAGCAGGTTATGGCACGGCCTGCTCATGGTGAAGAGCACAGCGCGCAAACGAATTTCGCCTCGCTTCCGCAACCCCCGGCGATCGTGGCCAAATACGTAGAAGCGCTGGGCGGCGCGGACGCACTGCGCAAGATCAACAGCCGCATCATCACAGGCACCATGACCGCTTTCGGGCACCCCATGCCGATTGAGATATACGCCAAGGCCCCAAACATGAAGGCTTCCGTGATGAAGTTCCCGCGAGGCCAAAGCGAGACGATTTACAACGGGCGTGAAGGCTGGATGTCTATGATGCCGCGGCCTCCTCACGCGCTGGAAGGCAGCGAGCTTGAACAGGCGAGCCTTGACGCCGACTTCTATTTCCCGCTCGACATCCAGAAGACCTTTCCATCGCTGCGCGAGCGGCCGCCACAAAAAGTCGGCGATCAGCAAGCGTATCTGTTGCTAGCCTTCCGGCCGGGCCAGCCTCCGGTGGAACTCTACTTTGACCAGCAGTCGGGGCTTCTGTTGCGGATGGTGTCCTTTACCCAGACGGCGCTCGGGCGGCTGCCTCAGCAAACCGACTACTCCGACTATCGGGAAGTGGACGGCGTGAAGCTTCCTTTCCAATGGACGGTTTCGCAGCCGGAGGGACAATCAGCGGTGCAGGTGACACAGGTACAACAGAACGTTCCCATCCCTGATTCCAAATTCGTCATTCCGGCGGCGCCGGCGGCGCCAGCGCCGGCGGGACAGTAGCCTTCCTTCATAAACGGGCAACGGGCTGCGGCGTTTGAAACCACAGCCCGTGCCTGGCCGCTCCCGCCCCAAGCGTCGACAAAATAGAAGCGCTGCTCCGGCGGCAGGCCTGCCGCTTCAGTACTTGCGCAGGACGCCGATCACGCGACCCTGGATCTTGAGGTCCCCCGCCGGTACGATGATGGGATCCATCTGGGCATTCGCTGGCTGCAGCCGGACCTTGTCTCCGCCTTCCAGGAAGAAACGCTTCAATGTGGCCTCTGTCCCATCGATCAGGGCCACCACAATCTCACCGTTCTGCGCCGTGTCGGCGGTCTCCACCAGGATATAGTCGCCATTGCAGATGTGATCATCCACCATGGAATCGCCCTTTACTTTGAGAACATAAATCTTGCCTTTACGGCTGGCAAAATCCCCCAGCGAAAAGTTTTCCGGGTGCGAAATCGCCTCGACAGGCTGGCCTGCGGCGATATGGCCCAGCAACGGGAATTCAAGGTTTAGCAGCGGGAAGAAATGCATCGAGTCTGCCGGCAATTCCGCGGATGATTCATGTCCGGTCCCTGGCTTTGCCGCCGCGGAGCCCGGAAGCGGCGTGGCATAAGGCACGGAACCGGGAATGGCGACAACTTCCACCGAGCGGCTCTGGTTGTACCGGCGCCGTATGAATCCCTTCCTCTCCAGGACCTGCAGGTGCTTGTGTACCGTGGCCAGCGAAGATAGATGGAGCCCGGACGCCATCTCTTCGAAGCTGGGTGAGTAACCGTGCCGGTTAATGAAATGGATAAGAAAATCCAGGACTTGTTTTTGCCGCCGCGTCAGTGCCATCGGGTTCCTCCTGCTCGGGCCGTAGGTGCCACACGGCCATGAATTGAAGTTATTGTAGGCGAATAAAAAGCGAATAGCAAGCGGAAATCCTGGTTTGATTCTTTGACGGCAAAGTCTGTGCCGCACGGCCGGGCCAGGAAACCTTCTCACTCTTGAGCCGCCGCGCCGCCCAGTGAGGGCTACTAATACAAAGGTTAGCGGGCAGGGCATGTGGCCCTATTCGCTCCGTATCTTCAAATGGAGGATTTCCCCCGTAGAGAATCCACGCAGATTTCTGCGCTCATCCTCCGAAACGACTTCCGACGAACGCAACACCTCCGGCTGCTTCGTTTACTGACGTGTCAATTTAGAATTGTGTGGTTGTATTTTTGTTGACAGTGTATCCCTCATAAAGGTATCCTGCCTTAATTTTTTTAATGAACGAACGGACGGCTTGCTGATTGGGAGGGGGCAAGTCACGTGAAGAGCACTGCTGGTGTGGTCGCCGTCGTTGTTCTTTTTCTCACGAACTGCGGAGGTGGTTCGAGCGCGCCAGTCACATCGAATCCACCAGGCCTTCAGGTTTCAGTCGCGATTTCACCCGGCACACAACAGAGTATTGACCAGGGCGAGACTGAAAAATTCACCGCCAGCGTCACCAACGACTCCAACAGCCAGGGCGTGTCCTGGAGCGTGTCGGGCAGCGGGTGCAGCGGCTCCGCCTGCGGAACCTTTACGAATACTTCCGCCACGTCCGCAACGTATAACGCCCCCGCGAGTGTTGCTTCAACGCTGACCGTGACGGTTAAGGCCACGTCGGCAGCGAATAATGCCGCCTCAGCCTCGGCGAACGTGACCGTGGACCCCGGTCCGGCCGTCGCCACCAGTTCATTGCCGCTTGGCGAAGTTGGAAGCAGCTATAGCTCCACGCTGCAAGCGAGTGGCGGAACAGGAAATCTTTCCTGGGGTGTTGCCTCAGGCACGTTACCTGCAGGTCTTTCACTGAACGCGAGCAGTGGAGCGATCTCCGGCACGCCCACAACCGCCGGGATATTAACCTTCACTGTTCAAGCCACAGATTCTGCATCTGCTCCTGAGTCCGCGCAAAAACAGCTGAGTATTACGATTGAGCCGCGCCTGACGATTACTTCCACATCCTTGCCGAATGGCAAAGCCGGGACCCCCTACAGCGCCACATTGCAATCGAGCGGCGGAATAGCGCCTGTCACCTGGAGTGTTGCCTCCGGCGTCCTGCCGACCGGGCTCGCGCTCGACGCCAGCAGCGGAGCGATCTCCGGCACGCCCACAACGGCAGGAACGTTCGACCTCACCGTGCAGGCCGCGGATTCTGCCCCTGCGCCTGTGTCCGCGCAACAGCAGTTCAGCATCACGATCGCCAGCCAGGGAAGTCTGACGATTACGACAACCTCACTGCCGCCGGGGACTGTAGGCGTGGGTTACACGGCCACTCTGGATGCCCTTTATTACACGCTGCCGATAACATGGAGCGTCAGCTCGGGGGCTCTTCCCAACGGACTGTCGCTTGATTCCGGCACGGGCGTGATTTCCGGCACGCCCACGACCGCCGAGAGTTCAAATTTCACCGTGATGGTGACCGATTCAAGCACGCCGCCACAAACAGCCACGGAGTCCCTCGGCATCACCATAAATTCCTCCGCGGCGAACAATACCGAGCTGAGCGGGCGCTACGCCTTCCTGCTGAGCGGTTATGACACCAGCGGAAACCGGGTGGCTGTGGCGGGAAGTCTTGTGGCCGACGGGTCGGGATTGATAACCAGCGGCGTAGAGGACATAAATGACACAGGTTTGACGACAGGGGTCGCACTCACGTTCAGTGGTAATTATTCAGTGGGCGCGGACAACCGGGGTGTGATTACCTTGACGAACTCGGCAGGGGCCACCTACAACATGGCGATTGCCATGGGAAGTCTGAGCGGAGGCACGGCGAAGAAAGGTTCCATTCTCGAGTTCGATGCCACAAGCAATTACACCCATGGCCCCTACGCGATGAGCGGCGTGATCGAATTGCAGGACAGCACCGCATTTTATAAAGGGGCTGTGACCGGCAACTACGCGTTTGGCTTTACCGGCTCTGACATGGCCGGAAGTCGTCTGGCTGTCGCGGGCGAGTTCACGGCCAACGGTTCGGGTGGCATCACGGGCGGCCAGTTTGACGCGGATGACAACGGCACGCCTCGGGTAGCCGCGCCAATCGCCAACACCAGCACCTACACGGTTGACACGACTACGGGCCGTGGCACTGCAGCACTGAATGGCATTACGCCTGCGCCTGTGGATTATGTTTTCTACACTGTTTCTGCAAGCAAACTGTTGGTCCTCAGCATTGACCCGGCTTCAACTTCAGGGCTTGTCACGGGAGAAATTGACGCGCAGTCGGGAGGGCCTTTCTCGAACAATTCACTCAGCGGGGTAGTTGTGTTGGCGGTTGACGCCACCGCAACCGGCGGTTCCCAGGCGGCAGTTGGCGCCGCTACATTCGATGGAAATGGCAACGTCACCAGCTTTTCCTTGGACACCAACAATGCCTCCTCGGTTACATCGTTGACCGGAAACGGAACTTACTCCACTCCTGACGCAACCACTGGGCGGTTTACTTTGGCGCTTCAGGGTTCAAACGGGCTGGCCGGCTACCTGATTACAGCAAACCAGGCCTTTGTTGTCGGCGCGGACAGCGGCGTTACAGCGGGATTGTTCCAGGGGCAATCTGCCGGGCCGTTTACAAACTCGACCCTGAACATGAAAGCCTTCTTTGGCGACCAGCCCTTTGCGGCCACGCCGGCTTCGACCCCCTCAGGAGGCTCCCCGACAACGCTGAGCACAGGCATTGTCACTTTTGACGGCGGCGGAAACATTTCAACCACCAGCGACAGCAATGAGTTGGGCACGCTGCTGTCCGATCAAACGGCTACCGACACCTATTCGGTTGCGCCGAACGGCAAAGTGACCTTCGGCTCCGGATCATTGATCCTCTACATCGTTTCGCCCACCAGGTTTGTCACCATGAGCACAACCACGGGCGATCCGAACCCGACGCTTGGTTTCGGCCGCCAGTAATCTTCCCGGTGGCGCTTCAGTATTCCGCAGGGGCGCGGCCGTTCGATTCAGCGGATGAGCGGAAGGTGAGCCAGTCGGCCTGCACTTTGTCCCAGCCCTGAATCAGAAGTCCCTGTTCCTCAAAGAAGGCGCGGATGCGCGGCCGGTTCCAGCCCGCAATCTCTTCCAGAACAGGCACTAGGACGCTCAGGGCGTCGTCACTGAGGACGGTTCTCCTGGCAATCTGGGCGATGGTGCGGGCTTCTGAGACTGCCACCGTAAATCCTTCGCGCTGGTTGACGTGCAGCATCACGTGGACGTCCGAGCTGCCATCGCCCACGTAGACGACGCGGTCGGCGCCAATCTGCAGCAGGGATTGCAGATCGTCGAGCGTGGTGACTTTCCCGTAACCCGCGTTGACGCGAATAATGCCCTCCACCTGTCCGGAATTGTCATAACGCAACTGGGTGCCGTGGATGTGGTCGCGCGGGACAAGGCCCTCGAGCGCCGATTCCACCACTTCCTGCGGAGCCGCGGAAAGCACATGAAACTCAAACGCGTAGCCCTCGATGGCCCCCGCCAGCAGGTCCCGCAGTTGCTGGATGTTTCGCTTCAGCCGGATGTTCTTGCCGGCCCGGACCAGATGGTCCTTGCGGACCCGCCCGTGCAGGTCGGGATCGTGCAGCAGAAGGTAAGAAAGCTCGGCGCCCTGCTGGACAAAGCTCTGCACTGAGAGGACCGCAGTTTTGCGTTCAAACTCTTTGCCCGGTATGCCCACCATCTCACTGAGGACATAGCCGGAATCATGAAAACTGAGCGTCTGGTCGAAATCGCTTGCCACCAGGTATCGCTTCAAGAACTGTGCTGGGGTCTGCATAAGCTCCCTCCTTTTCATTCTGGCCGGATTGCGCCAAATCGGGAACGGGTTAAGTCTTCATTGTAGGAGACTGCTGTTACGGCGGAGTTAAATTTTGATTAAATCAGCGTGAACGCGTCATGGGTTCCAATTCCTTGCATTCTCGTGATCTCCTGTTGGCGAAAGGTGACACTCTTAGAGTGTGCCGGAAGCCGGCCCGAGCGTCCAATCGATAATATTGATAGGGAGCATAAGGGACGAAACGGACCGCAGAAAGCCCGTGATGTCAATGCGCCAGGGGCTACAGGTATGTTATAGTGTCTGGTAGGGGTCCGGATTGGGGTGCCCGCCGAAGGAGCGACGATTCGATGACGAAGCGTGTCCGTCTGCTTGTAATAACGTTATCCTCTATATTGCTTTTTTACGTCATCATCGGAGGAGTGCTGGGCAGGGGCAGCACCGATCAGGGTGAGAGCTCGTACCGCGACCTGGGTGTCTACAGCCAGGTCCTTTCCAGAATCCAGCAGGAATACGTCACCCAGCCCAATCTGAAGAACGTCACCAAGGGCGCGATCCGTGGCCTCCTGGAGGCGCTTGATCCCTACAGCACTTACTTTACTCCCGCCGAGTATCAGGAATACCTGCAACACCCCGCACCGGGCCCGGCCGGCACAGGAATCTATGTCTCGAAGAGGATGGGATTTGCCACCGTGGTGTCTGTACTGCCAGGCAGCCCGGCGGAAAAGGCCGGGATTGATCCTGGGGACCTGATCGACGAGGTGAATGGCGCTCGAATCCGGGAATTGTCCGTGGTGCAGATCAAACGTTTGCTGAATGGCGCGGCGGGGTCATCCATCACGCTGGCCGTCATTAAAGGTACGCAGGGCCAGCCCGAGAAGGTCACCCTGACCCGTGAAGTTCCTAAGAGTGCTCTGCTGACGGCGAAAACCATTGACGGCAATACGGCATACCTGCGTGTCCCCACGTTTGATCAGGGTAAATCTGGCCAAATCGCCGCCAAACTCAAGCAGTTGATTGCCGATGGCGACAAAAAAATCGTGCTGGACCTTAGGGATTGCGCAGGCGGGAACGAACAGGAAGGCGAAAAAGCCGCCAACCTGTTTCTCGATCACGGTCTGATCACCTATCTTTACGGACAGCGTTATCCGCGCCAGGAAATCATGGCGCAGGCTTCTGACCAGATTACCCGGCTACCGATGGTTGTTCTGATTAACCAGTCCACGGCGGGCCCGGCGGAAATTGTGGCCGGAGCCATCATGGACAATAAGCGCGGCGACGTCGTGGGCGTCCCCAGCTTCGGCGTGGGCGTTTACCAGAAACTTATTCCCGTGGGCGACGGGTCGGCCCTGCTGCTTTCCGTTGCCAAGTATTACACGCCTGACGGCAAACCCATTCCCGGCAACGGTATCACGCCAAACGTGATGCAGGCTGCGGGCAGCGAAGCCGCGGCCGCGGCAGGTGAAACCGCGCCTCCAAAATTTGGCGGTCCCGACGACAAGCAGCTCCAGAAGGCACTAGAAATTCTTAACGGGAAGGGCGGCGCTGAGAAGTCCGCGAATCTGAAATGGTTCAAGCCTGTGGCTTCCACGGGGTACGGCCTGCTTGAATTCGCATAACTGCCGGCCCTCCTGAAATTCCTCTACCCATCTCAACAATCGCGCGAAAATAGTGCTATCCTTAGCTTTTTCTCTACGGCTGCAGTGCGGGCGGAGGT
>JAJYJL010000382.1 GCA_021789565.1 Acidobacteriota bacterium | reverse complement strand
ATCGCATTCCCATATTACGCGAAATTTGGCAATGTGCTTGGAAACGACGATTTCGAATCCTCTTATCCCGCAGGTCTATTGGAAAACATGGCGTGCATGGATCTGGGCGCGATCTGGCTCGGCGCCATGTATCAGCACTTGATCAGAACCCGCATATTTCCTGAGTTCGGAAGAGAAAGCGCGGCCCAGCTCGCTAATTTGAATTGGCTCATCGGCGAGGCGAAGACGCACGGGCTTGGCGTCTATCTTTACTTGAACGAGCCTCGCGGAATGGCCGCCAGCTTTTTCAAACAATATCCTGAAATAAAAGGGGCGCCGGGACGGCCGGGTGACGGGCTGTTTTCAATGTGTACCAGCACCAAAATGGTCCAGGATTACCTTGTTGAAGCTACAGCAACGCTTTTCAAGCAGGCGCCTGGGCTGGAAGGAATCATCCTGATAACGGCGTCAGAGAATCCGACGAATTGCTATTCGCTGACGCGCCATCCCAAGTGCCCACGGTGCAGCCGCCGGTCCGGACCGGAAGTTGTTGCGCAGGTGATCCAGCTTATGGACGAAGGAGCGCGCAGCGTAGCGCCACATGCCCGCGTTATCGCCTGGGACTGGAGCTGGGAAAGTGTCGAGGATGACCCCCAAGAACAGATCATTGACCGGCTTCCTTCAAGCGCCACGCTGATGGTGGATTTCGAGCGGGGCACGGTCATCGAGCGGGAAGGTGTGAAGAGCACGGTCGAGGAATACTCGCTTTCTGTCGTGGGGCCTTCTTCTCGCGCCGCAACCCATATTCGCCTGGGGAAAGCGCGCGGGATGGACGTGATGGCCAAGATCCAGGTGGGGAATACATGGGAAGTGGGACTGGTTCCCTACATTCCTGTAGAACACCTTGTTGTGCGTAAGTTTGAGGCCATGCGCACTGCCGGAATTACGGGCGCTATGGAGTCCTGGACGCTCGGCTGTTATCCCTCCCAGAACTGGGACGTGGCGGAATCGTTTTATCGTGATCATGCGGTCGACGGCGAGGCGGATCTCGAAAAGGTGGCCGCGTCCATCTACGGACAGGGTGCGGCGAAACGCGTTGTGCGCGCCTGGGGATTGTTTTCCGCTGCCTTTCAGCAATACCCCTTTTCTGACTCGCTGGTTTACTCAAGCGTCGTCCAATGCGGCCCCGCGGCGTTGCTCTATTTTGAACCGACGGGGTTGCCGCTTCGAATCATGAACAGCTACGACAATCTGGATTGGACTCACCCGTTTGGGCCGACGATTGTCGCAAATGTTTTCGAGAAGATGGCTTCGGGATGGAGGCAGGGGCTGAAGGAGCTTGAAGACGCTATGAACGATGTTCCGGCGACGTATCGGCACCGCGCGATGAAGGACCTCGGAGTCTGCCGTGCTATCGGACTATACTTTAGGAGCATTGCCAATCAAGTTCGTTTTCATACCTCGCGACAGCGCTGGAAAATGAGTGTCGAGGGAATGGATACTATGAATTCCGTGGTTAAAGATGAAATGAGTATCGCAAAGCAATTCCTCGAAATCTGTTCCCAGGATTCGAGGCTGGGCTTTGAGGCTTCGGTGGGGTACCTTTATTTGCCTTTGGATATTCGCGAGAAGCTGGTTGCCTGCCAGTATATGATCGAGAAGCAAATACCCGAAACCAAAGCCGGACTGCAGGGCTAGCGGACTACCACTGCCCGAAACCCGGGCGGGATAGGTACACTCGGCATGAATCGACGGAAGTTTTTTGAACAAGGCGCGGTTTCTGCTCTCCTACTGTCTCAGCCGTGGATGGGGCATCTCGAAGCGCAGGAAGCCCCCATCGAGCAGGGAGCACCCACGCCGCTGCCCATACCTGAGCCGCATTTCCCGGACCGCCTACACCTTTTCATCTGGCGCAACTGGGAACTGGCGAATACGGACCGTTTGGCTAAAGTCCTGGAAACGACGCCGAAAAAAGTCCTCGAGATTGGGGCGTCGATGGGCCTGCCAAAGAAAATCGAACTCTCCGAAGATCACCTCCGCAGGATATATATCACCGTCATCCGGCAGAACTGGCACATTTTGCCCGACGACCAGTTGATGGAGTTGCTTGGCTGGAACGTGGAGGAATATGAGTATCATTTGAAGGAGGACGATTTCCTTTGGGCCAAGCTTGGGTTGCTGAAGCCCAAATGCGAAAAGCTGAGATACTCGCCTCCTACGCCGGTCGCGCGCCGCCGCGCAGAAGAGATAAAAGAAATAGTGCGCAAGACAATGGGTGCGTCCATCAACGGAGCCGGCGAGCCTGCTTTTGCGTTTATCGAGCGACTGAGCAGCACCCGGATTACATCGCGCCGCGATCCATCGAGTAAGCCTGCGGAAAATGAAGCTGATTTGAGTGTGGCCTGGACCTTACTGGCTCCTTTGCCGGGCTCCGGGGTTCCTCCATATCTTGTTAAGAATTTTCAGACGTATCTGTCGGCAGCGATGGGCTGTAACGTGGCTCTGAGTGAGGCCAAGGGACCAATTCCGAGGGTTTTTCGGATCGAAATCGATCCCTCGATTTCTCACACTTCGGGAAGTTTTGAATTGTCGGCAAGCACAAATGAAGTTCGCGTGTTGGGCCAGGACGTTCAGGGAGTACGGGAAGCTCTTTCTTATATTCAAGACCAGATGGAGGCGCGCAGTGGTCCGTATTTGCCGCACGGGTCCGTTCGCCGGAATACCCGTCTTGATCCGCGGTACGTCTATTCCTACTTCGCGCTTTACGGCGACCCGCTGATGGACGAAAAGATCAATCCCTTTCCTGACGGGTTGTTGGAGAAGCTTGGCCGCGCGGGCATCAACGGGGTGTGGCTGCAGGCGGTGCTGCGGAACCTCGCGCCATCAAAGATTTTCCCTGAGTTCGGCGCGGGTTCGGAGACCCGCCTTCGGAACCTTCGCAAGCTTGTGGACCGGGCGGCCAGCCAAGGCGTGAAGATTTACCTCTACCTTAACGAGCCGCGGTCAATGCCAGCGAAATTCTTTCTCCGCCATCCGGAAATCAGAGGGACGCACGACCCTGGCAATAGCCGCTTTTCTACCATGTGCACGAGCACGCCGGAAGTGCGCGAATGGCTCACAGAAAGCCTGGCGCACGCCTTCTCCCGCGTGCCCGGGCTGGGAGGAATTTTCTGCATCACGGCCTCGGAAAACCTGACCAATTGTTTTTCTCACGGCCATCCCGAGTTCTGCCCGCGGTGTTCAAAGCTGAACGGCTCAAACGTGATTGCACAACTCATCCGAACGTTCCGTGATGGAGTGCGCCGAGAAAGCGCTTCAGCAGACGTCATTGCCTGGGACTGGGGGTGGGGCAACAACTGGATCCGGAACGCCGCCGATCCCGCAAAGGTCATTCCTCAACTCCCTGAAGATGTTGCTTTGCTGAGCGTAAGTGAGTGGGCCAAACGCATCGACCGCGGAGGCCATCCGGCACAAGTGGGCGAGTACTCGATCTCAGTCGTGGGGCCAGGGCCTCGCGCGTTGAGGAATTGGGACTTTGCGCGGCAACGCGGGCTCAAACGCCTGGCCAAAGTTCAATGGAGCTGCACATGGGAAATATCCGCCGTGCCCCACATTCCGGTGCCGAATCTGATCGTCCAGCACTGCGAAAACCTGGTGAAGTCCGGCATTCAGGGGCTGATGGCATCCTGGACCGTTGGTGGGTATCCATCGCCTAATTTTGAGGCGGCAAAGAGATACTCCTTCTCGCCGCTGCCGTCTTCCGGCGATGAGGTTCTGCGTGAGGTCGCGTTGCGCAGGTATGGCAGCGAGGCTGCGCCGCAAATTCTCGATGCCTGGAAGGCCTTTAGCTACGCTTTTGTGCAGTATCCCATGGAAGGCGGAGGGGTAGTTTACCATATTCCCACTCAGCATGGTCCGGCCAACCTTCTTCGACTTCAGCCGACGGGTTACAAGGCCGCCATGATGCTCTTTCCTTATGACGATTACGAGCATTGGGTCGGCAGTTATCCCGTCAAGGTTGCGGAAGACCAATTCCAGAAAATGGCTGCCATGTGGAAGAAAGGTTTGGACACGTTCCGGGCGGCGCTGGCGCGCGTGCCGAAACAGAAGATCGCAGCCGCGCGGATCGATTTCGGCATTGCAGAGACTTGTTATCTCCACTTTCAAAGTGTGGCAAACCAAATCCGCTTTTACCGCTTGCGGCATGAATGGATGTCGGCAGGTCTCGAGGCGCGGCGGGAATTGGGGGATCAGATGGCGCAGATCGCCGAGGAGGAAATCCAGTTGTCGGTGCGGCAATATCACAACGCACGCCGTGATTCCGCAATTGGCTTTGAAGCGTCGAACCAATACTACTACCGCCCGCTCGACCTCGTGGAGAAGGTCTTAAACTGCCATTATGTAAGGAATCAAATTTCGGCTGAACTTGCTCATCAAGCATAACATGGCAGCGTGAGGGCCGATGAATGTGAGGCGACGTCGATGGAACAAGTTCGTATTGGTCTTGTTGGCTGCGGGCTATTTGGCCAGAGCCACCTGATGGCATATCGCGGCGTCCGTGGCGCGGAGGTAGTCACCGCTTTTGACGCTGTCCGTAAGACCGCAGAAGAGGCAGCGCGGGATTTTGGAATTCCGCACGTCTGTTCCAGCATCGAGGAGCTTTGCGACGATCCCGCCGTGCAGGCTGTCGACGTGGTCACTCCGGAGCACGCGCACCGGCAGCCGGTGATCGCGGCTCTCGAGCGTGGCAAGGCGGTCTTTGTCGAGAAACCTTTTGCCGCGTCACGGGAAGATTGCGATGCCATGATCCAGACCGCCGAGAGACTGAATGGCATTCTGATGGCGGGGCACATCCTACGGTTTGAAACCAGGTACGCTCTCTTAAAGCAGGAGGTTGAATCAGGTCGCCTTGGCAAAGTGATCTCGATGTATGCGCGACGCAACCGGCCAAAATCGCTGCTTGCCAAGTATGGCCGAAGCCATCCGGCAATTATCAACGCGATTCATGACATCGATCTGATGTTGTGGTACACGGGAGATCAGGTCCGCCGCGTCCGCGGCTATACTCGAAACCACGCCGGTGGCGCCAACCCGGACACTTTCTGGGGAATTCTCGAATTTGCCGGTGGGTCGCTGGGCGTGGTCGAAGTTCAATGGCGGCTGCCGGACCAGGGGGGGGTGACGCTCGATGACACCTTTCAGCTTGTCGGCGAGCGTGGAGTGGGCAATCTGAGCCTTTTCCCGGCAGGCTTCAGCCTTTGGCGCGAGGATGGCTTTCAAATCCCTGACGCGAGTTACGATCCGCGAGTCCGTGGCAGCGCGCGAGGAGCCTTGCGCGACGAGCTTGAATACTTCTGTGATTGCGTCCGCGACCATCGGCAACCCGGAATCGTGACGCCGCGGGAAGCCCAGAATGCCGTGCGTGTGGTTTTGGCCCTGATTGATTCCGCGAACGCCGGACACGATTTTGAGATCGAGGATTGAACCATGCGACTTTCCGAACGGGTGTATCTGGTGGGCGGCGGTTCTCTCGGATTTAGCCTGTCCGAAGAGCATGATTGTCACGTCTATGTGATTGACGCCGGCGCCGCGCTGGCCCTGGTTGATGCAGGGGCGGGAATTACCATCGAGCCCATTCTGCAAAACATGCGGTTTGACGGTCTTGACCCGCAACGGCTTAAATACCTTCTGCTGACGCATGCGCACGCCGATCATGCCGGGGCGGCTTGCGAATGGAGGAACCGTTTTGGGGTTGAAGTGGCGGCTTCCCGTGAAGCAGCAGAGTATGTCAGCAAGGGCGATGAAGAGCGCATCAGCCTTCGCATCGCCAAGAAGGGAGGCTTCTACCCTTCGGATTATGTCTTCAGCGCGTGCCCGGTTACACACACTCTCAAAGAGGAAGGTTGTTTCAGGATCGGCGACGTGGAGTTGAGGGTTCTCGAAACTCCCGGCCATTGCTCCGGCATGCTCTCGCTCATATTGGATGAGGGAGGCAAAGCCTTCCTCTTTCCCGGCGACACCGTTTTCCATGACGGCAAGCTTCTGATGACCAACGTTTGGGACTGCGATCTGCAGCAATACACTCGAAGCATCGAGAAGCTCGCAAAACAGAAAGTCGATGCGTTGCTCCCTGGACACTTGACGATCGCCATGCAGCACGGAGACCTCCATGTTCAGAAAGCTTGGAACACGCTCGAAAGGTTATCTTTACCACCCAATATTATCTGATGGCATATTCATCGGTCGTTCAAACTTTAGCTGATTTGATCCGCATCAATAGTGTCAATCCCGCTTACCCGAAGGGCAGGCCGGAATGTGAGATTCAGCGCTATATCCTGGACTTTTTTGAGAGTCGAGGGATCGAGTTTTGGAAGCAGGACGTGCTGCCGGATCGCCCCAATGTTATCGCACGTGTTCCAGGGCGGTGCAATGGCGGCAAAATCATTTTTGAAGCGCACGTGGACACGGCCGGGGTCGAGGACATGATCGTTCCTCCGTTCGAGCCCACCATCAGAAACGGGCGAATGCATGGGCGAGGGGCCTGCGACACGAAGGCCGGCCTGGCTGGCATGATGCACGCCGTTGCTGATTTGAAGGTGTCCGGTAAAAATCCCGCGAGCGACGTGTGGGTGGTTGCCGCCGTTGATGAGGAATATTCCTATCGAGGTGTGGCTAAACTGTGCGAGAAAATCCAGGCCTCCGCGGCTGTGGTTGCTGAGCCTACCGAAATGAAGATTGCAATCGCTAGCAAGGGATGCGTTCGTTTCCGAATCACAACGCGAGGCAAATCGGCGCACAGTTCGGAACCGAATCTGGGCGCCAATGCCATCGAACATATGGCCCATGTCATCGATACGCTCGCTGAATATGCCAAACGAATGCAGACTTTGAGCCATCCGTTAGTAGGACCTCCTACTTTGAACGTCGGGTTGATAGAAGGTGGAACACAGGTAAACGTGGTGCCCGAGTTCTGCTGGATCGAAATTGACCGGCGGCTCGTTCCCGGTGAGCAGGCGTCTGCAGTCCTTGACGGTATCAAAAAGGAGCTCCAGGGGCTTCGAGGCACCGACCACGATTTCGAAGTCATTGTGGAACCTGCGGTGCTTCAGGATTGGCCTTTGGAGACGCCGTCGAATTCACCAATTGTGCTTCAGGCCTCACAGGCTCTAAGGGATGCCGGACTCGATCCTCAGCCGGTGGGGGTTCCCTTCGGGAGTGACGCGAGCAAATTCTCTATGGCGGGTGTCCCGAGCATTGTGATGGGCCCGGGAAACATTGCACAGGCGCATACCGAGGACGAATTCGTGGATCTCGATCAGGTTGAGAAGGCTTTCGAAGTCTACAGGCGATTGATGACAACCTTTCAA
>JAJYJL010000381.1 GCA_021789565.1 Acidobacteriota bacterium | reverse complement strand
ACCAGCCGGCGGTTTCTCCCAGGCTGTTCTATTAATTCAGCCACAATGGCCATTGTTCCAGGAGCATTCACTTCCAGTGATAATCTGCCCCCTGCCGCCCAACGAACCCCCTCGATCAACTCTTTCCAGTTCAGCGGCAGCCTCCAATATGTACTCGACATGGGGGCCGCAGGTGGCTTCTCAACGGCAGGCTTCACTTCCGGGATGTAAATAACGCGTCCCTGGCCAATCCGGTTCTGTGCGGGTGCAATTTGCAGACTTTCTTCTCGAACCCCGGGGCCGCGCCACACGGGGGCAGGCACCTTGAACAGATCTTTCAACCCGAAATCGGAGCGGCGCAGACGCCGATCTGTATAAAGAGACGACTGCTCCGTCGCCACCAATCCTCCACCTTGTTCCACGAATTTTCGGATCATGTCCAGCTGCTCGTCATCCAGGCATTCCTGGTCAGCAAGCACCAGCACACGGTACTTCGACAAATTCTTCAGGTGCGAGTCAAAAACAATATCGAATGGCACCATCGCCTGGATCAACGCCTGCGTAAAAAGCATGAAACTTACAGCGGGCCGGTCATTATTGAACCCCATTGACGCGTAAGAATAGAGGACCGCCACGTCGGGGACGTTCTCCACGTCTTTGTAATATTGAAAATTCCTGTGAAAGAACTTGATGTACTGCTTTTGATCTTCAGGAATCTCCGGGGCTCGAAGGATGCCCCCGACCATCCCCAGACTCTGGCGGTTGAAGACCATTGACTCGGCCATCGACGCCCGATTTCCGCCTTCACCGCCGTAATACCCACTCCCTGCCGTATAAGTAATGATTTGAGTTCCCATGATGCTACCTGTTTTGTACGTGCGGATTTTTGAAACCAGAATGTCATCCGGCGTCACCCTTGCATAATTCCCTTCTTCAGTCCAGCTAATCTCCATGTGAGGTAAAAGTCCGGGATAGGAAATCCCCTGCTCCCAGATCGTATTGGTACCTGCCATTCCTGAGCTGGGGTTGCTGTCGATTACCACGTCCGGGTTCAGTCCGTGGATATATTGTTGCATCCCGGCGTAATAACCGTTTAATTGGCGGCAACGGAAATCCGTCCAAAGCTGGAAAAGCGGGTCATCAATAACGACCTGCGGCCTCTCGACCACAGGCGGCTGTATGTATTTCACGTTTGAGAAACCCAGACGTTCCTTCAATTCCGCAGCCGAATAACTGCTTTGGAGGTATTCGCGGAAATCTTTCGCTGCCAGGGGGTGCTGGAAGATTTCGGCGCGGCCCTGCAGGCTGGTGTTGTCAAAATGAATCAGGTCAGCCTTCAGTTCCTCCACTCCCATGCGAACCACCCGTTTGATGTAATCCACATAGCCGGGATGCATAAAGTAAACGCGTTTACGGAATGTCTGGTCGCCGTAAATAACCGGACGGCCGAGATAGTCGGGAACAAACCATTCCTGCGCTGCCGGTTCTTCAAGAAGGAAGGTCTCATAGGCGATCGTGCTGCCGACGTACAACCCCACTCGGATACCCTGCTCATGGAGTAAATTCGCCAGCTTGTGGGCAAGCTCAATATGTTCTTTTTCCGCCTCCAGCCCAAAACCCTTAAAAAAGTCGATGATGGCAATCGTGATTCCCAAATCTTTCAGCTTCTTTACGGTCGCCTCCGTATGTTCGCTGCGATAGTTTGCTTCCTCCCACGTGGCCTGTCCGCCCACACGCCGGAAGAATATCGGCATGTCGTCCCAGCTTCCGACGGCAACAAACGGCGAGTTCTTCAGCCAGCTCCCGGGCGGACTTGCAACGACCTGATCAGCAACCATAAGGCTGGGAATCTGTGTAACTGAAAGTCCCGCGGCAACACCCCGCATAAAGTCCCTGCGATTCATCCTTTACCCCTTTCCAATATGAGATCGTATGTCACATACTCCTGTTTTCCCGCAAACTGCTTAAACAGATACCATTTGTGCCAGGATCGAGGCCCCCGCTGTCAACTGTTGGTGCAGGCGAAAAATGTACCGACGCGAAAGTCATATGGATGCTGGCGAAGGCCCCGAAATCTTCTTGTTTCGTTATTGGTGAATTGCCATAATGTACGTTGTTTTAACCCTGGTGAGGAAGGTAATGGGTTCGTTTCCGTCCCTAAGACGGCGGTGGATTGCAGCAAGCGAGTCGCAACGGATCGAGCGGATCCTTGCGGCCACAAGGGCATTACTTGCGATTGCCTCACTCTTTGTCGTTTGGGTAGATCCAACTGAGCCTCGTCACTTTGCCTCGGTTGTGTACGGGATGCTTTTCCTTTTTGTTCTTGAGGCAGTTGGCGTTCTGGCAATGGTGCGAACCCAACGGACTTCCTCACCTCAATTCCGTCTGGCCGTTCATTCGCTCGACGTTCTGTGGCCCGCTTTGATTGCCATATTTACAGCAGGTCCGAACAGCCCATTCTATCTCTTTTATACATTTGTTTTGCTGGAAGCTGCCTATCGCTGGGGGTTGCAGGCCACTTTGCTGACCGCGCTCGCCTCAACGGCGCTATTTATTTCGCAATCGTTCTTCACCCTCGCAAGAGGGCTGACGTTCACATCGCTCTTCAGCGGCGCCTATGATCTGAACTCTTTTGTCATGCGCGGAGTCTATCTGCTGATCATGGGGTACTTGCTGGGGTACCTAGGTGAAGAGGAGAAGCAACTTCGCGAGGAAACCGCGATGATCGCGAAAGTCATGACCAAGGCACGAGCGGAGGTCGGCGTGCGCGGCACGCTTGAGGCGGTGTTTGAGGAGATTCTGGAACTATTCTGCACCCCACGCGCAGTTTTGGCCGTACTCGACCATAATTCAGGCCGGGCGTATGTCTGGAATATCGAACAGCAGGAATCCAAGAAAAAAGTAAATCTGTCAACCAAGGAACTCCACAATCAGGAAAGCGAGGGAAACCTTTTCGAGACACCAGGCCATGTCTGGCATGCGCTTCGCGACCGGAAAGTTCCCACCGCTCTTAATTACAGGATCTATGCTCTCGATGAGGATGGCAGGCGACTGTTTGACGACACATGGGCTCCTCCAAGCGAACTTGTGGGAAACAAAGATGTACGTTCGTGTCTCGGGGTGCATTCTGGCTATGGAGACGAATGGTCGAGCGTAATGCTCCTTTTCGAACCGAAGCTCCGGGCGAGTCCGGAAGCTGCGGTACGATTCGTCCGGGCACTGGCCCTGCAACTGAGCCCCGCCATTTACACAGCCTTCTTGACATCTCGCCTCCGATCGAGGGCCGGCGCACTTGAGCGCGCGCGAGTGGCGCGGGAGCTTCACGACGGAGTCATCCAGTCGCTTATCGGGCTTGAAATGGAAGTTGACGTCCTTCGCCGCCAGCCGGATGCCTCACCCGCTGCGGTCGTGGACCGACTATCTCACATTCAACGCATTCTTCGTCAGGAAGTTCTGAATCTGCGCGAGTTAATGCAGCAAATGAAACCAGTTGACATCCGCCCAACCCAGCTGCTTGACTTCCTTGTCGCCATGGTCGATAAGTTCCAACGCGACACAGGCATCCCCAGCCGCTTTGTCTCAACCTTGCAAGAGATTTCGTTACCCCCACGGATTTGTAACCAGTTGGTGCGTATCGTTCAGGAAGGGCTGGTAAACGCAAGAAAACATAGCGGCGCTCACAAAGTTCTGGTACAACTAGGACAGCAGGATGGTCGCCTAAAACTGGCCATTGATGATGACGGACGTGGCTTTGACTTTTCGGGGCGTCTCGATTTGTTTGAGCTTGATGCGATACGGAAGGGCCCGCTGGCCATCAAAGAAAGAGTTCGCTCTATAGGGGCCGAACTTGTCGTAGAATCAATACCCGGCAAAGGATCTCGGGTCGAGGTCAGCTTGCCAAAGAACACGTATGGCTGAGACAGCACAATCAGTACGAATTCTGGTCGCTGATGATCATCCCATTTTTCGAGATGGGCTGCGGAAGTTGCTGGAGGCTGAAAAGGACTTCCTGGTCGTAGGCGAGGCCTCAGATGGTGGAGAAGCAATAGAAATGGCTCAGCGTCTGAAGCCGGACGTCCTCTTGCTTGATCTGGCTATGCCGCGCGTTCCGGGCCTGGAGGCAGTCCGCCAGCTCCGAAATTCCGTCGAGGCCATAAAGGTCATTCTGTTAACAGCGGCCATTGATCGCGAACAGATCGTGGATGCGCTCCACCATGGCGTCCGTGGCGTCGTGCTTAAGGAATCAGCCACGCAGTTACTGCTTAAGAGTATTCGGTGCGTAATGGATGGCCAGTACTGGGTGGGACGCGAAAGCGTCTCAGACCTTGTGCGGATTATTCGCGATTTGACCGCGATTCCCGAACAGGGGACAAGGAAAAGGTCCTATAACCTGACGCCGCGGGAGCTCGACATCATCTCAGCTATTGTCGCGGGCTACACAAACAAAGACATTGCTGAGAAATTCTCCATCGCCGAACAGACCGTTAAACATCACCTCGGCAATATATTTGACAAGCTCGGAGTGTCAAACCGTCTGGAACTGGCTCTGTTTGCGGTCAATCATCACCTCGTTGAAGAAGAATAGATTCTCCTCTCCCGGTCCGGGATGGCTTTGCGTCTTGAGAAACTATATTAAGTCTCATCGTTTCAAGCTCCTTCAAAGGTCAGAAGCCGGGTTTAGACTTCTCGCAGGCGCGAATCCGGTCGTAATGTCGCCAAATCTCCCCTGTCGTTGAAACCCATCAAAGATCTCATTCACAAAGGATTGTGCCGGAGTTCACAATATTGCGGTCATTTGAAGTGTAGAAGAGACCCATACTCGGGCGGCAAGTACGTTTACAGCAAGAGGCTATAGGTGGGTAACTTAATAGGCCTCGATATTGGCGCTGTCAGCTTCAAGCTTGCCGCAATCGGAGACCCTCCGGACGAACCGGCCTTCAGGTCTTTCGCTGACGATTCAACAGATTTCTTTCGTGCTCCCTTTCCGTATCATTCTTTATTTGCGACCCGTCCGAGGCCCCTTTCGTACTATCGCCGGACGGAAGGAAACCACTGCCAGCCAGTGACGGATCTACTTGAGGAATTCCACGCCCACATTCCGCTGGACTGAGTCACAGGCATTCCCAAGGTCAGCCGCGACTACGAGGGAATTCCAGTCCGCAGCACTTACTTTGACGGGACACACTCCGATCTTGACTGCGACCGGGCGTCTATCTTGAACTCGCCCCGCTTACCACAAGACAAAACTTTATTCGCGTACCTATCCTGCGAATTTCCAGCCGGCGTCGGGTCGGGAAACCCCACAGGACAGAACACTTCCAAGCCGGGCGACTTCGGTTCCCCTGGACAAATTCTTCGGGTTCCGGGTAAACAAGTTACCCAAGACTAGAGTAGGCTCTCACAGCGAAGGCCAGAGCGACTCCCAAATCTTGAACTCCGTGTGGAATCCAGACTCTTCCGCTCGAACTATGGTGCGGCCTGAAGCAACATCGATAGTGTGCTCGAAAATGCGTTTGCCGACATCTTCCACGGTTTCATCCCCATCGAGAATGGTTCCCGCGTTGATGTCGACATCGCCGTTGTGGTTCGAAACAAAACTGTTGGATCCGATCTTTGTGACGGGCCCAAGCGCGCACCCAATCCCGGTTCCCCGGCCCGTCGTGAAAAGGGCAACCTGCGCGCCACTCAGGAAAAGTGCCGGAGTCGAAATCTGGTCATAACCGGGTGTATACAAGACATAGAGTCCTTTGCGGTTACCAAGCCACTCACCGTACTCCACCAGATCTTCAACGATAGACGTGCCACCTTTGGCTTTCACACCACTCGACTTCAGAAAAACGTTGTACAAGCCACCCTTCTTGTTTCCCGGGGACGGGTTATCCCGAAAATCCTCACCGAACATTTCTACATACTTTTGATAACGTTTCAGCGCCATCATTAATTTGCGGCCAACTACCCGGGTACGCGCGCGGTGGGCAAGATCAATCATGGCCCCGCCTTGGAGTTCCGGAATTTCCGGAAGGAAGACTGCCGCTCCTGCGTTTACAAACATGTCGGCGGCAACGCCCACAGCCGGATTAGCAGTTACGCCAGACCATCGATCAGAACCCCCGCACTTGGTCCCAACGATCAGTCTTGAAACAGGAACCGGCAGGCGAGCGGACCGGTTTGCCAATTCAAGCATCTTTTCAACCACGCAAAGGCCTTTTTCAACCGTCTTGCGGCCCCCGCCCTCCTGTTGAATCGTCAGGTTCACAACGTGCTGGTTATAGTTCTCGATTTCCTTCTCGAAGATTGGGACCGAGCATTCGACGCAGGTCTTCCCGCATCCCAGGTCGATGTATATTGCCGAGCCGAGATTCGGGTGGCGCAAGGTGTTGGCCAGGAGCCTGTTCAGAACATTTACTGCTTCGCCCTCAGGCATTCCGCAACCGGATTCATGAACAATAGGAACAACTCCGTCCACGTTGGGATATTTGCTTCGAGTGTAAATTTCGCGCATGGCGCGGAAGGAAATTTCGCGTGCCTCGGATGAAGAACACATTCCGGAAGTCACAATGCCGACGTAATTGCGCACTCCCGCGCTGCCGTCTGCGCGAACAAAACCATCAAAAGTGCGGGCAGCAAGCCCGGGGTCAACTGGATTCAGGGCCGGATTGTCGCGATATCGGACCCTCAGGCGCGGCATATGGTGATCGATATTAGTATCGCCAAGTACATCTCCTGCGCGAACTGCGCATGCGGCAAGCCCTATCGGATCGCCCAGCGAAATGAATGCCTCTCCTTTTGGTATGTCCCTGACTGCAAAGCTCTGCCCTTGGAGAGCGCGTTCAGAAAGTGAGATCGTTTCGCTGTCAATCCGAAGTTGCGCTCCCTCATCAAGAAAGTCAGCCTTCACGACGGCTACGTTGTCCTTATCCGGACAGACCATGACTGCAACTTCCACAAGGTTCAGAACATCCATTTCCAGCCTGCTCCTCTATTCAGATCATCAACCGAAACCACGGATGTGAGAAAATTCTACCGTTACCTAACCAGCCGTCACAGGGAAAATCGATTTCGCCAATTCTGTCCGCAACGAGACGAATCACTGCGTGCCCCAGTGATGATAAATCAATTCCGGGTTTCGCGGCCAATCCGCTCAGTAACCTCGCCCGCCCACAAGACACTTAAAATGCCGAACGAGTTTGTGCTAAACTCTTTTCGTAGGTTTGCGGATCACTTCCCAAAGCGTACGGGCCGTTAGCTCAATTGGCAGAGCAACTGACTCTTAATCAGTAGGTTGGGGGTTCGATTCCCTCACGGCTCACCATCCAAATCCTTCGCCAACAATCTCATCCCATTTTTGAAGACCGCGTTGCCGGTCGGCCGTTG
>JAJYJL010000380.1 GCA_021789565.1 Acidobacteriota bacterium | reverse complement strand
AGTTGTAGCGGAGTGGAAAGGCTGCCCGCCCAACGTCCTGGCGCAGATCGAGGAGAACCTCAAGGCGAAGCACATCGGTTTAAGCCTGGAAAGCGACATCAAACCCACCTGAAGTCAGGCAGACGTGTTCATGAAGTTGCGGGAGGCGGCAGGTACGTTGAGGTAGCGGCCGCTTAGCGAACAGGATTATGCGGTCCTCGCCGTTCAATGCCTGCCAGCATGAGATTTTCAACTCCGTAGTTCCGGTCGGGCATTTCGCGGCCCAGGCGCGCCAGAGCGCTGAAGGGCTAACGCTCCAGCAACTTCTGCTGGTAGGCACAGCGAAGATCGCGAACGTAGTGGTCTGCCTCGCGCGTGGGTCTGGGAATGCGGTAACCGTCACAACACCGGCGAACAACCTTCACCGCGGTGGCAAGAGAAATTCGGTGGCCCTGGGTCACAAAAATGGGCCGCGTACCGTCACGCGTGCGAAGCACAGTGCCCACGCGCTCTCCGTGAAATTCGAGTGGCGCAACGGATCCTGCCTTTGAGGCTGGCTCCCCTGCATCCCCCACCAGCAACGACTTTGCGCAGCCGATGGCCGGCTTGTCAAACAGCACGCCCACGTGGCACGCCAGCCCGAACAGCCGCGGGTGCGCCCGTCCATGGCCATCGATTAACAGCACGTCGGGCTCAGTCTTGAGGCGCGCAAAGGCCGCCATCAGGATGGGGATTTCACGGAATGAGAGAAGCCCCGGCACGTAGGGAAATTGCAGTTTGCGGCGGGCCATGCGGCGCTCGACTTCTTCAAGTGAGGGAAATCGGTAAACGATGACCCCGGCAAAAGCCACTTCGGTTGCGGGATCAAAGGCGATGTCGGCACCGGCCACGTATCGAATCTGCTTAAAGCGATCCTCCAGCACAACGCGCTCGCGCAATCGGGCCTGCAGCCTGATGGCCTCGCGCGGAGTGAGTTCCCAACGGGTTCGGAGCACGGGACGCATTCTTTTCAAACCTGATCATACTTCAAGTTGTGATTTTGAATGCAGCGGCGGAATTGCTGTTGCAGGACCACCCCGTTCCGATGCAAACCCGCCGCCCATCTCAATGATGCCGGTGGCGCGTGGGCCAGTTGGCATGGGCCTGAAATCGCGGTAAACTTTTGGATTTCAAGTTCCCGCAATGGGATCGTCGGTGAACAGGCCCTTAGAGCAGCCCTTAGGGCAAATTGATACCGTCACAGAGCATCAGCATCGCAAACACTCATGAAAAACAATTTTAGTCTGCAAAGCAGTCTGTTCCAAATCCTCGAAGAGGTTTCGCACCATCCTTCTATTCAAACAGACGCGCTTGCCAGGAAGCTCAAACTCACTCCCGGCACAGCCAGGAACCAGACAGGAAAACTTCGCCGGGCAGGAATCATTATCCCGTCGGAAGCCCGCCGTGGTTTTCGTCTCAACCCTGATTACGGCTACATTGTCGGAATCGACATGGGAGCGAGCCACCTCCATTTTGCGCTGGCTGATTTTTCAGGAGAGATCATTAGCGACACGACGGAAAAGATTCGGCCGGAAGACGGGCCCGGAAAAACCATCAGTCAGATCAAAAAAGGTATTCAAAGGCTGGTCCCTGCGGGAAGACGAAACAGGCTCCGCGCGCTCGCCATGGCGGTCCCCAGTGCAGTGGACCCGCGGACCGGCCTGGTGCTGATGGCCAATAATCTTTCAGGTTGGAAGAACATCAACCTGAAGCGCGAACTGGAGAAGGAATTTCGGCTTCCAGTCTGCATCGATAATGACGCTAATATGGCTGCCATCGGTGAACGCTGGCGCGGAGTCGCGCGCGATCTCGACAACTTTGTTTTCATCGCCCTGGGAACCGGCATCGGGTCAGGGATTTTTGTCAACGGACAGCTCTATGCGGGGCGCACGGGCGCGGCGGGGGAGCTTCAGTTCCTGAACGTCGACTGGCCGCGTTGGAATGAAGACTTCGGGGATACCGGGTACTTTGAAAGCCATGCCTCCGGGCAGGGTATCGCAACACTCGGACGAAAACTCATCAAGCCCCGGGCGCGCGACAAGTCAGCCGGACTTGCGGAAACTCGCGACGCCTACTTTGTTTTCGAGGCTTTTCGCAGAGGAAATGCAAAAGCCCGCAAGACTCTCGAAACTATCTTCACGATTCTGGGCGTCGGCATCGCCAATATCGTCGGGGTGCTGGACCCCGACATGATCGTGCTGGGTGGCGGTATCAGCCGGGGTGCTCCCGAGTTTATGCTTCAAACAGTTTCTGGTGTCGCACAAAAGATTCAGCCGAACTGTCCGCCCGTCGTGATCAGTCAGTTGGGAGACCAGGCGCAAACCTACGGGGCGATCTACTCCAGCATGATGGCCGCCTGCAAGGCTGCCGCAAGCAAAGGCCGGTGAAAAGTGGAATGCCACTATGGGCCCTATCTCCGACTATTCATGAACCACCGGATGTTGCCGTGAAAGGGGAGAAGGGGCACGACTTCAGTCGTGCCGCAGAGGCGGTTCGAAGGAGGCGGCTTTAGCCGCTGAAAATTCCGGCCCAACGAGCGTTCCGTTCAGGGGCTGAATCCCCAGGAGCATTTGAGGTGCTCCAACGGCACGACTGAAGCCGTGCCGTTTCGCGGAAGCCTGTTGGGTCCTGAATATTCCGGGCTACTGTGGCTGGACGATGCCCTTTTTCACCGCGTAAAGCACCAGTTCCGCCGTGCGGTGGAGACCCAGCGTTTCCATCAGCCGGGCCCGATGGACAGCCACCGTGTTAATACTGATATCCAACAGGATGGCAATTTCCTTGTTGGATTTTCCCTGGGCGATCAATTGAAGAACTTCCTTTTCCCGGAGCGTCAGGCGGTCGTAGGGGTCGTCGCCCTTCTCCTGCATCGTCCCTGTTTTGAGTCCTTCAAGCACCAGGTTTGAAATCGCCGGGCTCATGTAGGCGCCGCCTTGCGAAAGCACCACGACAGCCTGGGGCAGGTCCACTTCAATCGCGTCTTTCAGGATGTAGCCTTTGGCGCCGGCTTCGATGGCCTTGCGCACATAAGCGGGGTTCGAGTACATACTGAGAATCAGGATCTTGGTTTCCGGATTGGCCTTCAGGATTTCCGCCGTGGCTTCGAGGCCGCCAATCTCCGGCATCAGAAGGTCCATCACCACCACGTCGGGCTTGATCTTTCTGCACTGCTCGATGGCCGAAAGCCCTGTGTTGGCTTCACCCACGACCTCGATGCGCGGGTCGTCTTCCAGCAAACGGCGGAAGCCCTGCCGTACCAGCGCGTGATCGTCGGCGAGGAAAACCCTGATTTTCTTTTCGGAGGAAGCGGACGACATAAGCGTTTACCCCACCTTTTCAGCAACTCGTGATTCCGGTGCCTCTTTCAGAGGTATTCGAACGTTGATGGCCGTTCCCTTTCCCGGAGATGATTGCACCTCAAGCGTACCGTTCAAATGTTCAGCGCGTTCGCGCATTCCCATCAAACCAATACCGTCATTCGGAGACCGCTCCGCGGGATTGCCAATTTCAAATCCTACACCATTATCGCGGATTTCCAAGCAGAGATCGCACGCTCTCTCTTCCATTTCCACCCAGGCTTCCGTGGCACGGGAGTGGCGCGCCACGTTGTTCAGCGCCTCCTGAACAATGCGGTAAACGTGGATGGCTTCCTCCGGGGGGATACGGCCGCCTGCCAGCGAGCCGTTGAAATGGACCGCGATCCCGGCCTGGCGCGAAAATTGGCGGGTAAACCATTCGAGCGTCTGGTCCAGTCCAAAGTCATCCAGTACGCCTGGCCGGAACATCTGCGACTGGTCGCGGACTTTCGAAAGGGTTTCCTCCACAATGCCCTTAATGTACTCAAGTTCAGAGATCAGTGCAGGATCAGGATTGTTGGCTTTGCGCCCGGCGCGGTTCAGCATGACGCCGATGGCGGTCAGGATTTGCCCGAACTCATCGTGCAGGTCCCGGGCTACGCGCCGCAACGTTTCCTCCTGAACCTCGATCAGCTTCCAGGAAAGTTTCCGCAACTGTCCGGACTGAACCTGAAGCTGCTCGGCTAGATGCTGCAGCTTTGCAAAGGTCTTTTTGTTGGCCGCAAACGTGTACAAGCCGGTCCCCAGCGCCAGCAGGAACAGCAGGCCGGTGATGAGAAAAATGTCCGTCTTGACGTTCTCGTAGGTTGCGTTGATGCGGTCCGCAGCATCGGACTGCGCCTCGTCATTCAGCACCAGCAGCCGGGCCACAATTTCGGAAATGACGGCCCTCTTATTTTCGAGTTCCGTCTGGATTAGGGTGCGTGCTTCAGCGTTCCTGCCTTTCGCCGCCAGGGCAAACACCCCGTCGGCGGTGGCGCCGAAGTCTGCCAGCGCGTGGCGCAACTGGATGCGCTTGTCATGGCTGGCTGGAGTGTCAACCGCGTACTTCCCTTCCAGCATCGCCGCGTTTTCCATGTCATTGCGGACACGCGCGAACTCCGACTCCCAGTCTCGAATAGGATAACGGCTTTTGGAAAGCGCCAGGTCGCGCAGCGAAATAGCCAGCAGGTACGCGTCATTTTGCAGCCTCAGGAGCTGCAGCGAGGCCTTGCGGTTCTTCTGGACCACGTTGACCTGGAAGTCCTCCAGCCAGCGGATCTGGCGGCTGCTGTAAACCACAAAAATCAGGAAGATGGAAAGGATAATGCAGAGGCCGATCCACAGGCGCGTGGATGGCGAAGGAATTTTTCGCAACTGTTCGTACTGCGAAGCGGATTCACCCATGTGACTTATGCAGAACCCTCGAAAGGAATGTCGTGAATGATGCCCTTTCCTTCCTGGACCACGTATGTGCGGCCGGCTTCCAGCCTTCCCAGCTCCTGCTTCTCGCCGCTGGGCCACTCGAGCAGCGCTTTTTCGATATACCGGGAAGCGCCCAGTCCGAAAGTGACTCTTGTGTCTGAGCAGGAAAGATAACTCGATCCGCTCTTCACCGTCAGCCAGCGCTTGCCCTGCGGCGCCCAGATGTGGACGTTGGTCCCAATGCCATCACGGTTTGACCGGACGCCGACGGTGGAGAACCGGATGCTGTTGTTGGTCCCTCCGTCGTTGCGATAGAGATAGGCCGGGCCGTTATTAGTGGTCATCAGCACATCCAGGTCTCCATCGTTATCAAAGTCGCCGTAGGCAGCGCCCCGGGCCACTTTAGGCTTGTCAAACGATTTCCCTACCAGGGCGCTGATATCACGGAACTTACCATGCCCTTCATTATGGAACAAGCGTGGAGTCTCTGCATAAGTAATGTTCGCTTCGACGTGGCTGATGGTGGCATCAATATGGCCGTTGGCCACCAACAGGTCAAGCATGCTGTCAAGATCAACATCGAAGAAGAAACAGCCAAAGCCCAGCGTCATCCTGGTGGACTGTCCCACGGCGTTCGAGGGCGCCTCGTCAATAAAGAAACCGTGTCCCTCGTTCCGGTAGAGTCCCACCATCTGCTGGGAAAAGTTGGTGACCACCAGACTGGGCAGCCCGGAGTTATCATAGTCGGCGGCGTCGGCGCCCATGCCGGCCCGGGCCACGCCGTCTTCGCTGAAGGCAACTCCCGCTGATACGGCAACCTCCGCAAACGTTCCATCGTGGTTGTTGTGGTAAAGCTTGTTGGGCTGCGTGTCATTGGCAATGAAGACGTCGGGCCAGCCGTCGAGGTCGTAGTCAATCATCGTGATGCCCAGCGACTTGGATGTGGAATCGTGCAGACCGGACTGGCCGGTCACGTCCTCAAAAGTTCCGTCGCCGCGGTTGTGGAACAGCCAGCAGGTGGTGCCCGGATAAGCCTCCGGTGTGCAGTAGGACTTGGTCTTTCCATCCAGGCTGCAGAAGATGTCCGTTTCCGGCGACCACTTCACATAATTGGCCACCAGCAGGTCCAGGTGGCCGTCGCGGTCATAATCAAACCACAGGGCCGAAGTGCTCAGGCTCGAATAGCCGCCCAGGCGGGCGGCGCTGGTCACATCCGTAAAAGTACCGTTGCCGTTGTTGTGGAACAGATAGTTCTGGCCGTAAGTGGTGACGTAAAAGTCATCAAACCCGTCGTTGTCGTAGTCGCCCACCGCCACGCCGATGCCGTACATCTCAACGTCAAGCCCGGCCCGGCGGGTCACGTCCGTGAAGGTCCCGTTGCGGTTGTTCCGGTAGAGCTTCATCGTCGTACGATGATTGCCGTGCCCCGGCCAGTCTTTTCCGTTGATCAGCAGGATGTCCAGCCAGCCGTCGTTGTCGTAATCCAGGAAGGCGCACCCGGAACCCAGAGTTTCCGGCAGGTATTTCTTACCGAAAGCGCCTGTATTGTGCTGGAAAACAATGCCGGCTTGTTGGGTGACGTCTGCCAGTTGGATTTTGAAAGGAGCTTTGGAAGAATTCCGATGCGCCAGTCGTGACAGTTCCTCACGGATGCGCGGTGACTCGTAGATCAAGCCGCCTGCGCCACCTACAGCCCCGATCCCCACAAGCAGCTTCAGCAGATTACGACGGTTCATTGCCTGTACATTCCGCACCCGACGCTTACGCGCTATTCACAATAACTTTCACTCGAGTTTGACCGCAAGGGCTTTCCAAAATCTAGACTTTTTTTGACGCCTGCCTAGTGAAATAAATGATCGGAGGTAATGGATTCAGACTAGGAAACACCGGCAGTGTTCATTTGGCCTGCAAACACCCAGCCACGGGAAGTCCTTTTCGCCAAATGGCAGCCGTCATTAGTAGAAAAAAATTCTGCGTCTAGTACGTAAAAATGATGCTGCCGGTACAAAAGCTCATTGCAATAGCTTAGCCGTATTCGATAACGTAAAGTCCTCGCGTCGAGGTTGGGGCAAGAAGGGCATATCAAATTGCATATGAGTGTTAATCCCGGAAACGGCGGGCGCCGTCGTCGGCTGAGTTTTGCGCTGCTCATTCTTGGCCTCATACTTGCGTTCAACGCCGCTTATCTGGCAGCGTATGCCACACCAGACCTCTTCTACGTCATCAACGCGCTGCTCCATGCTTTCCTTGGCGTGCTGGCGGCCGTTCTTTTTGTCATTTATCTCAAACGCCACAGGGAGTTTCTCAGCAGTCTTTCAGGGCGCATCTGCACCCTGGGGCTGGCGCTGGCCACAGGCTTCGGAGTATTCCTCTTCTTCGCCGGGATGACCTCCGCTCACACGCTGGCCCTTTATCTCCATGTGGGATTTGCCATCGGCGGGCTTTTCTTCCTGCTGGTCCGCCTGCGCGCCCGTGCTGCTCACACTGTCGCGTTCGAGCGTCACCGCCCGCGCGGGCGCCACTGCAAAACCCAGCGCGACGCAGAGCACTATACACCACTGCCACAACCTCATCGTATCCTT
>JAJYJL010000379.1 GCA_021789565.1 Acidobacteriota bacterium | reverse complement strand
ACCTCTCATCGTTGTCTCGTTGCTGGCGGCCGGCTTTGCCTGGACCAGCGCGCTTTCCACGCTGAACGTCACTGTGCAGATTTCCACGCCGCCCTGGGTGCAGGCACGCGCTCTGGGTACCTACCAGATGATTTTCTGGGGAGGCGTGGCCGCGGGCAGCGCGCTTTGGGGCTTCGTCGCAGAGCATATTTCCACTCCAGTGGCGCTGCTGGCAGCCTCCGCGACGGCGCTGGCCAGCATTCCGCTGGCGCGTCGGTTTCATTTGCTGGAAGAGACCCCGCCGGATCTTGGGCCCTACGCGCTGAACCGTGCCGCGCCGCAGCTCGTCATCGAGCCTCACCATGATGACGGTCCCGTGCTGGTCACCATCGAGTATCAGATCCTTCCGGAGGATTACTCCGCCTTCACGAGTGCCATTCACAAAGTCCGCGACATGCGGCTGCGAAATGGCGCTATCCGCTGGGGAGTTTTTCAGGATGGCCGCCAGCCGGACCGCTTTGTCGAGACCTTTGTTGTCGATTCCTGGATCGACTTCCTGCGGCAGCGCGAGCGGTTCTCGGTGCCCGACCGTGCCCTGCGGGATCACGCCTGGAGCTTCCATCAGGGCGAATCACCGCCCGCCGTTTCTTATATGCTCTACGCGCGGGAAGCGGTCGGGGGCTAGTGGCGCGTTTCAGGCAATGTTGCATCCTCGCTTCCGCCGCCCCCATCGCTGGCCCAACAGACCCAAAGGTGCCGCCATTACTGTCGCTCCTGGATAAGAGCGGATGCATTCCATCCCTGAAACAGTTTGCGCGGCCGCCGGACAGACCTCCTGCAACGCCGAGATTTGAGTGCTTGCAGATACTTAGCGCGAAATTGCTCTGCACGAGGCTCTCCAAGGGCACTACAGGCACCGGAAACTGTTTGCGCACCTGGGTCCAGAATTCACCGCCATAAACGCGAACAACCCGGGAGGGATGCCTTCACGCTGCACTCATAACACGCTGAATAAAGGACGGTTTTGCGCTTCTCCGGGCCCCCTGTCCTGCTGTCGGCGGCAAGCCTGTGTTTTGGCACACGGTGTGCTTACTTTCCGGGTACTCAGGGGCGTGGGGGGCAGTACGCGCGAGCAATCCTATCGGATCGGTACCCACGTCGGGCGTCTTCCTGTCCATCAACCTCCTGAAGCGGGGATATCCTTGCATATTCCTACTGGCGATGGGCCTCACGCTGCGGTTTTCCCGATGGCCTGAAAGGCCTGGAGGTGGATGGATGGTCACGCAGAAAGCGAAAAGGGTCCTCAAAGATCTTGCAGAGGACTATATGTTCTACCGCGATGCCGAGCGGACGTTTTTTGAGGCGGAAGAATTCCCCTGGGTTGCCGACGTTGAGGCGGAATGGAGAGCGATTCGCAAGGAACTGGACGTGCTGATGCTCCGCCGTGAAGAAATCACGAATTTCCAGGATTATTCTCCCGCGCAGAAAAGCATTACCGATGACAACAACTGGAAGACATACTTCCTTTATGCGTTTGGGCGCGTCGAAAAAGAAAACTGTGCGCGTTGTCCCGAAACCGTTCGAATCCTGAAAAAGATTCCACAGATGAACACCGCCATGTTTTCCATTCTGTCGCCCGGTAAATACATTCCTCCACACCGGGGACCCTACAAGGGTGTTCTCCGTTACCATCTTGGGTTGATGGTCCCTGAGCCGGAAGGCATCTGCAGGATTCGGGTGGGAAACGACATCAGAGCCTGGAAGGAAGGGGAAAGCCTGATTTTCGATGACAGCCACGAGCATGAAGTCTGGAACGATTCTGATTCATATCGCGTTGTGCTGTTCGTCAATTTCGCGCGACCAACGGTCTTCCCTTTCTCTGCTATCAACCGTTCGTTTTTGTGGATACGCAGCTTCCGTCCGCTCTAGCCAGGCCTGGAGCGTAGAAACCCCGTTGTGGCGGCCTCAATGCCGCACGCTAACATTTACGATGGTTTTGCCCTTGCCTCCTTAATACGCGGGTGAGGGCCTTTGACGGAGCAGGGCCGGTCGGAACTTTGCGCCATGAGCGCAGGAGCCTGGCTCTCCTCCAGGGCACTGGCCGCGCCCTGCTTCGTTAAGGGTTGTCGTGCCTCATATCCTCTTAGATCCGCAATCCTTTCGTCACCTGCCGACAAACTGTTTCCTTTGAGCTTGCTTCGGGGCCGGCGGAAGCCACCATCGCAATTATTCTGCTGAAGGTTCTTCCTGCCTGGAACCAAATGAGCGGCAGTGCATCGAATCAGGTACACTGGTAGCAAAGGGGGCAAAACATGTCAATCAGGCCTGTCAAGCGGCTGATCAAATCCAAACCGACGCTGGAAGGAGCAGGCGTGCATCTTCGCCGCGCGTTCGGGTTTGGCAGCACCTCGGACTTTGACCCGTTTCTTCTTCTCGACGATTTCCGCAACGAGCGGCCGGAGGATTACCTGGCTGGCTTTCCGTGGCATCCGCATCGCGGCATTGAGACCATCACTTACGTTCTGGCGGGTAATGTTGAACACGGAGACAGCCTGGGCCACAGCGGCACTATCGGCGCGGGTGATGTGCAGTGGATGACGGCCGGCAGCGGGATCATCCACCAGGAAATGCCCAAGGGATATCCCTCGGGGCGCATGCACGGCTTCCAGCTCTGGGGCAATCTGCCTTCTTCGCTCAAGATGACGGCGCCGCGCTACCAGGAAGTGAAATCAGTAGAAATTCCCGAGGTCACCGACGACGACGGCACCGTGGTCCGCGTGGTCTGCGGCGATTTCTGGGGCAAGAAGGGCCCCGTTGACGGCGTTGCTGCCGATCCCACTTACATCGACGTAACAGTGCCGCCCGGCAAGCGCAAGACCCTACCGGTTGAAACCACGCGCCACGCATTCGCTTACGTTTTTGATGGAGCGGGAAAGTTCTGCAACGCCTCGGGGCCACTGGAAGTGCCCACCGAATCCGTGGGATGGTCGGACACAAATCCGCCCACTGAAGCCGAAAACCGCTCGCTGATTCTGTTTGACCGTGGCGATGAGGTCACCATCCAGGCCGGCGAAGAAGGCGTCCGGTTTCTGTTGGTTTCCGGCAAGCCGCTTGAAGAACCAGTAGCCTGGTACGGCCCCATCGTGATGAACACCCAGGAACAACTGCAGGAGGCGTTCAGCGAACTCCAGCACGGCACGTTTCTCAAGCACAAAATGTCAAAGTGAGTGCCTAAGAACTGCATGGGGACAGGGCATTCAAGTACACCACCGCAAGCGCAACTGACCCAATTGCGCGTGACCGCGGCCGTAAGAGGGACACTCTGCATTGCCGCCCAGCATAGAAGCCGGAAGGCTCCCGTCCCCTGTACTGCTAAAGAGGCGTTTGCTCACTCGCCCGACTTGGCCTGCTCGGCCGGTTTCTGTGCAGGGGGTTCTCCCGCTTTTGGCGCAGCCTTTGCGTCGGGCGCCGCCTTGGGAGGCGACACGATGTCGTCAATGGCCTGTTTGAAAGCCGTGTAAGGGAAGGCGCCGGCGATCTTCTTGGTCGCTCTGAACTTGTTGGGATCGGTGCCGGTGGGTCCCAGGAAAAACGTCGGAGTGCCGGTCACGCCCAGGCTTGTTCCAACCTTGATTTCGTTATTGATCTCTGCCTTGTATTTTCCCGTATCCAGACACTGCTGGAACTGCTGAGTATCCAGGCCAAGGGCCTGCGCGGAAGCCTCAAGTCCCTTCTCATCCAGTGCTTGCTGGTTCCCAAACAGACGGTCGTGCATTTCCCAGTATTTGCCCTGGTCGCCGGCGCACCGTGCCGCTTCCGCCGCTCTAAAGGCATTCGGGTGGAGCTGTTGCAAGGGATAGTCGTGGATCACGTAGCGCAGTTTGCCTGTCTTCACGTACTCGGCCACCACGGGCGGATAAGTCTGCTGGAAAGCGCGGCCGCAAAAAGGACACTGGTAATCCGTGAACTCCACCATGGTCACTTTCGCGTCCTTGTCGCCCATCACCGGGTCACCTTGGATGCTGATGTCGGCGCCCTGGAAAGGCGGCGGCGGTTTGGGAATCAATCTTTCCTTAATGGCGGTAATATCCTTCTGCATCGCCTCCTGCGAGGCCTTTAGCTCCTGAATCTCTTTCATCAGGGTCTTCATGTCGTCGCTGGACTGGGCCAGGCAAACTCTCCCGGCGGGAACCATACACAAAGCAGTCACAATCGCCGCAAACAGCACACTTTTCCTGGTTAATGCTTCCATCTGGGACACCCCCCTGAATCTGGTTCGTTGGATTATAACCTCTTTTGCCAGCTTAATTCACCACCAAATCAACTCAGAGAAAAACGCCCGCCAGCCGTCCGCTCCCTGGACGAGGAGGGAGGGCCGGGCGGGCTTTCTGCTTGCGGGAGAAAAAAACCTGGAGAGGTCCCTTTTCAGGTTCCTCTCCAGGCTGAGTCTGATGATGGTTGTTGCGGTTACCTTTGTTACTTGTTTTGCCCTTTGTGTTGTCCGTTGTTCGTGCTGCTGTTGTTGTTGCCGGTTGTCTTTGTCAGATACAAGCGGCCCGTGGCACTGCAATCAGCAACCGGTGAAGAGGCGCCAATTGCCGGCTGGTCATTGACGAAAAGGTTGCCGTTTGCCGCCTGGCAGTTTGATGGATCTGCGCCCGGGTTGTTCAGGACCGAGCCGGAAGTCAGCGTCGTGTTGTCGTATAGCTGGTTGAAGGCGCTCACTGCCTGCTGGCAACCGTAGAGCGTAGCCGGATTGGCCGTGGCGCACGCTCCTGCAAGGCCGCAGCACTGATCGAACGTGTAAGTGGAATTGGGGATTGTGTTCCCGCAGCTCCCGCCATCCTGCTGCGTGACCGCCAGGTTAAGTTCCGCTGCCGCGCACTGGAAGATGAGGTTGGCCTGCGTCGGGTCAATGCCTAGCTTGGCGGCATCCTGCCCGAGGGAGCACATATCTTCGATGGCAGAGCAGTCCACGCCTGCATTCACGTTGTTGAGATCAAGCCCGCAGCTTTGGATAGCGCCACCCGCGGCCTGCATGACAGCATAGGACGTATCCGGATGGGTCTTCCAGAAGCCCGGCGTTCGGGTTTCGCATCCGGTGTTGACCTCGCAGGTATCCTGGCTGGTCCCCGTGACGTGCGTCGAAGTCCCCTCGAGGGTGCAGTCAACCGAGGCCTGGTTGCAGGCGTTGGACGCGAGGCCGGAGATGCTGCCGGTAAACTGCAAGGCGGGATCGCCGGCGTTAATCGTGTAGTTGCCGTTGCCGGCGGGCGAAAGCGAACTGGTGGCATCCACCGGACTCACCAGAGCGATGTTTGTGCACGTGTCGTTGGCCTGATACGCATCGGTCACGTTGCAATTGGTGAGGTTCACATCCCCACTGTTCGAAACGCTGATGCTGAAGTTGTTCACGCCGCCCGACTGCGGGTCGCAGGTCTTGCTGACATTCAGGCCCGGGGCCAGGCAGTTGAAGCCGGCGGTGTCGTGGAATCCCACGTTCTTGACCGTGGTGTTGTTTAAAAGTGAGTCGCAGGCGCAACCGATGTCTGCCGTGTCACCGCCGCTGCCTTCGTTTGCAATGAGCGTCGGGCTGCAAGCGTTGGTGAACGGGCCAGCCGTGGTTGTCTGGCTGGAGGTGAGTGTGGCAGGCGCGCCGGTGATCGTCGCGGACCCCGTGATGGCGGTGTTGGTCTCACCGTAGACGCAGGTGTTCACACCGTCATCGCCGGTGTTCTTGATCACGTACTGGACGGCGATGTTGTCCGCTGTGTGGCCCGTGTAGGCGTCATAGCCGGTGCAACTGTCGAGAGTCGTGTCGGCGGTAGGCGGAGTGTCAGAATTCAGACTGTCGTCTGTCCCGAACACGTCGACGTATCCCGCTCCGGCGCAGTTGACCTGCTTGTCAATCTGCACGCTGCACGACTCGCAACTGAATGTTGCGGTGTCATCATCGCTGGTTCCGACCGAACTCGTTCCGCAGGTGCAGTCCACCTTTGCGGTGTCATTGTTCGGACCGGCGGCGTCGCAGGTGAGTGGGGTCGAGCCATTTGAACCCACCGTGATCTGCGTGGTTGTATACGTGGCGCCCGAGGCCAGGTTCGAGATGCCGGTGCTCCAGTCCTGCGTGTAGGCTGTTCCGCCTGAAGACAGCGGGCTTGTGCCGACGACATCATGAATGTTGCAGCTTGTGAGAGCAGTGGCGCCGCTGTTGTGCACCACGAACCGCACCCAGATCGGATCACCTGTGAAGCCGGTGCAGGTTCCCGTCACTACGCCAGCGCTGGCGGCGTCAGCGTTCGTCCAGGTAACGCCCTGGTCGCAGGAGATCTGTTTGTCAATCGTTACACCGCAGCTTTGCACGGTCGTTGCCGCGGTAGCTTGCTCGTTAACCGCGGAACTGGAACAGCCACTGGCATTGTTGTTGCACAGGTCCGTCATGTTGATAGTTCCCGTGTCAGGGAGGTTATGGCCAGTGAGGTTGTAATCGCCGCTCACGATTGTGTAGTTGTTGTCGTGAAAAGTAACCGATGCGCTCGGCGCGAGGTTGCAGGGGAGCGAGCCCGAAACCGTGCAGGTTGTCGTGCCCGAGATGGCACTGATGGGCAGGCTCGAATCGGTCACGTCGCCGCCGCTCGCGTGGATAACGTCGCTGCCTGAATTAATCTCATAGGTGTTTCCACACGTGTCGTTGTTCGTCAGAGTAATGGTGCAATCAACGTTTTCGCCAACAATCTTGGGTGTCTGGCAGCTCTTTGCCATACCCACGGTCACGCCGCAGCTTTGCGCCGACGCCGGCGACGGATTGATTGCCATAAATGCCAGCGCTCCAAGCGCCAGCAGGATCGTACAGAAAGGTGCTGATAATTTCGGAAGTCGCTTCATTTGCTCATCTCCTTAAAGGAACACGCAATTATCCTTTTCGCGGAGTGGCGGCGGCGCAACCCTGGCTCGGCCCTGAAAAGAGCGCAAATCACGCTGCCAAACCGAACTTTCACGCGCTATGGATCGCATAAAAGCACTGGCAAAAATGATGGATTAACCCGTTAGAGACTTCCCCCGAACTGCCAGCTACTTTATCGCGCAGGCCCCGAGGTAAAGCAATCGTTCTTACTCTCGCGAAAATGATTTTGGCATTTGAAAGATTTATCAGGGTTTTACCTGAGGGCCGGTATGTGAAAGCGGCCTTTAGTCGCATGCTGCCGGCTTCGCCTGGCAACAGCTTGGAGAGTCAACGGCTTAAGAGTGGCTATGTCCCGCGCAGGACGTTTCCCTGCGGGAAGTTCACAAGGGTAGCGCGGTGATCCAGTCGGAGAGGTAGCACCGGATCAGCTTTTCAATCCAGGGTTCAACGGTAGGATTCTTCAGGCACAGGAAAAGCGCCCA
>JAJYJL010000378.1 GCA_021789565.1 Acidobacteriota bacterium | reverse complement strand
TCCGGAGGGCAAAGGCGCGCGGGTCGAGTATGTGGACCAAACGACGGGGTTTGAACCACCGGCGACCACGACGCTCGAGAATGACCAGCTAACCTTGAAGGGACTGGCCGTCGCTGTCGTGACACTGGCGCCAAGGTCTTAATAAATCGAGAGAGTGATCATTAACAAGGAGGAAACGGATAGCCAACATCTGAGTCATGGACATAATTGATTTGCGCAGCGATACGACAACGAACCCAACACGAGAGATGTTGGATGCGATGTACAGGGCGAAGGTGGGGGAAGACAACTACGGCGAGGACCCAACCGCGAATGAATTGCAGGAGCTGGCAGCGGAGATGGTGGGAAAGGAAGCAGCCTTGTTCTTGCCTACTGGGACTATGTGCAACCAAGTTGCCATATTGACGCATTGCCAGCGCGGCGACGAGATGGTCTGCGACGACGCGGCACATACTCTTATTTGGGAAAGATGTGGCCCAGCCGTGATTTCTTCAGTCCTCGTGCGCTCGGTGTCTTCCGAGAGGGGGGTGCTGAATCCAGCCAAAGTCAGGAGCGCCTTGAGAGCAAAAGGGAGTGCCCCGCGGACTAGTTTGCTCTGGATCGAGAATACTCATTGTTGGCATGGGGGAACTGTAACCCCAGTGCACCGGATGAATGAGTTGTGCCACCTGGCTCATGAAAATGGTGTGCGAGTACATGTGGACGGGGCGCGAATTTTCAATGCCGCCTTGGCCTTGGGGGTGCGCGTGCCGGCTCTGGTGGCCTCAGTTGACTCTCTGATGTTTTGCCTTTCCAAGGGACTTTGCTGTCCCGCTGGTTCCATGCTGACTGGCAGCAAAGAATTCATTGAGGAAGCCAAATACTACAGGAAGTTCATGGGTGGCCAGATGAGACAGGTGGGTTATTTGGCCGCAGCGGGTATCGTGGCATTAAAAACGATGGTGGAAAGGTTGCAGGAAGATCATGAGAAGGCAAAGATGCTTGCTGATGGTCTGAAACAGATTCAGGGAATCAAGTTGGATATGGAGCGGGTGCAGACGAACATGGCGATTTTCGACATTTCCTCGCTCAACATGGGTGCTGGTGAGTTCTTGTCGCAATTGAAGGAACACGGCGTGCTGGCTGTAGCCTACACAGACAGTATCATCCGTATGGTGCCGACAAGACACACGAGTTTCGAGGATGTCAAATATACGATAGCAACAGTTGAAAGATGTGTTCATATCAATCATTAAGGAGGCGTGGGATGGAAGACTTCCGGCGGATGCGCGGGGCGGCTAAACTGTTAGATGAGTGCTTGGACCTGAAGAAAGGCGAGCGTGCCTTGATCGTAGCGGATCTAAACACGGTTAAGATAGCGGAGGTCTTGGCGGCGGCGATTCACGAGCGGGATTGTGAGGTTTCCGTGTGCGTGATGTCGCCGCGCACTCGGCACGGCGAGGATCCTCCTGCACCAATTGCGGCCGCCATGGCCGCGGCGGACGCCATCTTGATGCCTGTGACATGGTCACTCACTCACAGCAACGCGCGAAGGAACGCCAACGCCAAGGGGGCACGCGTGTTGACGCTGCCAGGTTATAAGGAAGATACCCTGGTGGGGGGGGGATTGGATGCCGATTTTCGGGCTATTCGCCCTACCGTGATGTCACTCGCAAAAGTATTGGAACAGGCCGAGGACGCTCATATCACCTCCGCTGTTGGAACTGACTTACACCTCAGCATCAAGGGCAAGAAGGGCTTGTCGTTTACGGGGATTGCTGACAAGCCCGGCACGTGGGCCGCGCCACCCGCGATCGAGGCCACTATAGCGCCCGTAGAAGATTCCACCACGGGAACGTTGGTGGTGGATGGTTATCTGATGCCCGGGGGGTCCGTAAACAGTGAGGTGCGCATAGAGTTTGAGAAGGGCAAGATAGTATCCATATCCGGAAAATCCCAAGCTACCGAATTTAGGCAACTGCTATCGAATTATAACGATCCCAATGTGTATTTTGCAGTGGAATTGGGGTTCGGGCTTAATCCAAAGGCAAGATTCGGTCGGAATTATCTGGAAGACGAGACCACCTATGGCACGGCGCACATTGGGTTGGGCGAAGGGCGGACCTTCGGGAGCACGATATCTGCCTGCGCCCACATGGACTTGGTCCTGGACCGACCCACGGTAGAGATAGACGGCAAGGTCGTGTTGTCGGACCGACAGGTCAAACTGGGGGGCGAACTGGCTCAATATTGATGTCATGTTGACTCTATGTTTTGAAGACCGACTGGACAGAAGGCTAATGAGGCTTCGTCCCAGCGCAAGGAGCCATGTCGCGCCGGTCCGTCGATAAGGTTTATCGCTTTGGGAAGCTGGCTCGAACCGAAAGGGGCGCAGGGGACGCGTGCAATGGACAGGTCTTTGTTAGAGCGGCGAAAGTTCATATGCAGCCTCGTTAGAGCAGGCTTTGTGGCAGCAGCCGCACGATGCCTCCCTACGTCTTCTGTGGGGTTCGCCTATAAAAAGCTTAAGCAGCTGCGGCCCATTCTAGAACAGCCGATCCAGACGGCTGACGTCGTTGTGTTTCAGCTCCAGGAGTACCTGTTGAAGCGAGTCCCCCCACTCCCTACGCCTACCCGGGCAGAACAGTGGAGCGAAGAAGAGGCTCAGCTACGCAAGCGTGTTCTCGAAGAAATTTTCTTTCATGGGTGGCCTAGCGAATGGGTGGATGCGCGACCGAAGTTCGAAAGCCTGGGCCAGATCCCTTCGGGAAAAGGTTATCGGATGAGGAAGCTACGGTTCGAAATCGTTCCTGGTTTTAAGTCCACGGCCATTCTTTATGAGCCAGAAAATCTAGCCGGAAAGGTCCCGGCAATTCTGAACTTCAGCGGACACTCTCCCGAAGGGAAGGCCGCTGAATACGACCAAAAGCGGTGCATCAATTATGCGTTGAGAGGGATGATGGCGCTGCACCCGGAATGGGTGGGAATGGGCGAGCTTCGCTTGCCGGGGAACTCACACTGGTTTCTGGCACACTTGAACCTTACCGGCGTGAGTGGAGTGGGGTTGTTCTACCTTGCAATGCGCAGGTCCCTCGATTACCTTTATGAACATCCGAACGTCGATCAGCATCGGATTGGGGTGACGGGCTTATCGGGAGGCGGATGGCAAACTATCGTTCTCAGCTCTCTCGATGAAAGAGTGAACGTGGCCGTTCCCGTTTGCGGGTATGCCGCTTTCGTACCGTCGATTGAAGAAAGCGCTACCGTCGGCGACCTTGAGTACAACCCACCGGACTTGCGCACGATCGTGGACTATACCACGCTGGGTGCTGTGCGTGCTCCAAAGCCTACTTTGCTAATTTACGGGGCTATGGACCAGTACGGCTATAGAGCTGCCATCGAGAAACCGTACCTCTATGATGACGTCACACGCTTTTATGCACTTTACGGAAGGCAGGGAGCACTCGAGTGGCACACAAACACAGACCCCGGCACACACAACTATTCGCTCCACAATCGTGAGCAGTCATACAAGTTTTTTTGCGAGCACTTCGGCCTGCCGATCATTGACCATGAAATTTCTGTCGATTCAGAAATCAAAACTTATGAAGAGATGGTTGTCGGCTTGCCAGAAGATAACTTGACGATTCTCGGGCTAGCGAGAAACTCAGCGACATCTATCCGTCGCAAGCCGTTACCGTCAGACCCAGCATCCAGGGCGATGTGGGTCGCCTCGGCAAGGGCTAAACTTAAGGAAATCGTGCGCTACGACCCCGTCACTATGAAGCGCGCTTGGGCGATGACCTGCACTAAAGACGAAAGCTTGGAGGCAGAGTCATACCGCTTCGAGTTTAACAACGGGCTGAGCGCTACGGGAATATGGTTAAGAGCAGCCTCCACGCCTAGCGATGCATCCATTGCCGTAGTTTTGAGCGACGCGGGCGCTCAAGCGATGATTTCAAATGGTTTCTCAAAGGTAACGACGAAACTAAAACGGGCGCTTTTTCAATCTCGCGGCGTTTCGCCTGTGGTTACGAATTGTCGAAAGGAGCCCATAGCTTGCCATCTAAGTCGTAGTCAACAAGTTTTGGTGCTCGACCTGCTTCTTACCGGTGACGCGTCGCCCGATAAGCGGGGTAGCCCGACGTTACCGTTCGGGCCCTCAGTGATTTATTCAGAAGCCCTAGATTCAGTCGGAGACCGCCCAATCGGAATCCGGGTTGCGCAGTTAATTGGAGTGGCGCGGTGGCTTCGAGAATCTAGAGGGGCTGGCCAAATCGATCTTGATGTCTGGGGCATTCGGGGCCAGATGACAGCCCTAATTGCAGCCTCCTTGGAACCCATGAGGTTCCGAAACCTGGTGATTCACGACGGGATGCGAAGCCTGGGCGATCTTTTGGAGGCTCCTCTGGCCTACCGGGATGCTCCAGAGCTTTTCTGTTTGGAACTTTACAAAGAGTTTGATGTAAACATCCTGGTTGCGATGGCTGAGCAGACTGGTTAGGGCGTGGGTGCCTTAGCGTCGAACCAGCCAGATGGAGATCCGCTCCACGGTCGGTGTTTGTGCATATCGGGGTTGAAAAGTCAGAATCGTGAACAAGAAAGGCGAAGCGCGCATCCGCCACCCCGGTCGCGTGGAAGTGACCATGCCCATTCAAGCAAATGCAGAGCAAACGCACGACCTGGTTTTTTGTTGCCAGAACTGGTGATCGAAATGTTTCGCCGCATGCTGTTGATCCGTGAATTCGACTCGCGGCATCCCGATTTGTATGCCGAGGGACTGGTGCGGGGATCGAGCCACGCATCCATCGGCCAAGAAGCTGTTGCCGTAGGTGCTTGCCTTGCCCAAGACCCTGCAGATTTCATGACCAGCGCAAAGCGTGGCCATGGACACACGATCGCCAAAGGCGGCGACGCTAACGACATGATGGCAGAGCTTCTGGGTCGGGCGACCGGCTACGGTAGGGGTAAAAGGGGAGCATGCACATCGCGGATTTCTCTATTGGTATGCCCGCGGCAGACGGGATCGTCGGAGCTGGAATCGGCATCGCGACCGGGGCAGCTCTTTCGGCATCCATGCGAGAAAGTAAATAGGTAGTTCTGTCTTTTTTCAGTGAAGGTGCTGTTAGCCAGGGTATTGTCCTAGAACGCGGCAACCTCGCCGCCACCCTGCGTTTTGGAAGAAGAACATGGAGAGTCGCGTAAAAGGTCAGGAACGGGTCTTGTTATTCCTTTTCCACATCAGTGTGGTCACCTACCTTGGCCGAGTGAACATCTCCATTGCCGGCATATCGATCGAACGCGAATACGGGCTCAACCGCTTATATTTGGGAACAATCTTCAGCGCTTTCGTTGTGATGGGCTACATGCTCTTTCAGATCCCTGGGCAGGGGCGATTCCGGTATTTGCTCCCGTCGGACAAGACCACCTGCTGTCGTCGTCGGCTGTGCGGAACGCGCATTATGGGAATCCCCGCGTGGCATATCGAGCGTTCCGTATGACCCGACTAGAGATACTACTCCTGGCCTTCAAACCAGGAGGAATTACAGCCGGAGGTCGGCCTCTGAGTCAAGGGGTCCGCCTTGGTTCGGAAGAGGGCTATAGCGTTGAGCGGTTTCGCGATGATGACTTTGAATTCCGGGTTAATTATACCCGGTCGGATGAAATTGTTATTGGGCGAAGCAGATAATGAAACGTGCATCTCCCCTCGGCGTGCAATCGTTTCAAGCTGCTGTTCCCCGTGATCAACATTGACAGAACGTACGGACACTCCGTCTTCCTGTGGCCAGCTCAACCACCGTGCCTCCGAGCAACAGCTTCGGCGTGTGCTTACCTTCTGGGACCTCGTCTTTTACGGCATAGTGCTCATTCAACCCATTGCGGCGATTCCGCTGTTCGGAATTGCAGATAAGCTTTCGCGTGGGCATGTCGTCACCACCATTCTGATTGCCATGGTCGCAATGATGCTGACAGCATTCAGCTATGGTCGGATGGCAACGGTTTACCCTGCCGCAGGCTCCGCTTACACTTACGTCGGTCGAGAACTGAATCCGCACCTCGGGTTCCTTACAGGCTGGGCCATGATGCTGGATTACCTCGTCATCCCGATCATTAACACGATTTATGGCGCCCTGACGCTCACGCGGTTGTTTCCGGAGCTTCCTTACGCTGTCTGGGCGGCGATGATGGCGGCCCTCATCACGTTTCTGAACTTGCAGGGTGTTCGGTCAACGGCCCGCAGCAATACTGTGTTGCTGTTCGTGATGTGCGCGGTAATCGGCGCTTTTTTGGCGCTGGCTGTGCATTACCTTGTGCACATGGGGGGCGTGAAAGCATTATTCTCATTTAGGCCATTCTTTGACTCCAGGACGACCGACTTCTCTTCTATCGCTACCGCCACTTCCCTGGCCGCGTTGACTTACATTGGATTCGACGGGGTCACAACGCTTTCCGAAGAAGTGCGCGACCCCAAACGCAACGTTCTTCGGGCTACTGTGCTGGTCTGCTTTCTGACTGGAGTCCTCAGCGGCGTTCAGGTGTATCTCGCTCAGCTTGTCTGGCCCGACTTCACCACTTTTCCCCACCTCGAGACGGCGTTCATGGATGTGTCAAAGCGCGTGGGGGGCATGGGGCTTTTCGACGCAATGGCCTTCATCCTCGTTGTGGCCTGCTTCGGCAGCGGTCTCGGTGGACAGGCCGGGGCGGCCAGACTCCTGTTTGGCATGGGCCGCGATAACGCGCTCCCGCGAAGGCTCTTTGCGCATCTCGACCAGAAGTCCCGTGTGCCTTCATACAACATTATGCTGATTGGATTGGTTGCCTTTTTCGGCGCGATGTTCCTCAGCTTTGAAAGGGCGGCTGAGATCCTTAACTTCGGTGCCTTCCTCGCCTTTATGGGGGTAAATCTTTCAGTAATTAGACATTTCTATTTTCGCTCCCGACGGGAAGGCAAACGACATGTCCTAAAGGACCTCCTTCTGCCGGCATTTGGATTCCTCTTTTGCCTCTGGATCTGGTGGAGTCTCCCCCGCCCGGCGAAAACAGTGGGTGGTATCTGGTTTGTTGCCGGGTTGCTTTACTGCGCGCTGATAACGGGAGGCTTTCGAAGAAAGCCTGCGATGATAGATTTTAGCCAAGATTGACTTCGCCTCTTTAATAAAACCTCTCTACTGCGGACTCTGAGCTCTTTTTTCGAGGGTGTCCTGAATTCCGTTGAAGACTTCATGGGCGGAGCGCCCACCACCGTACATGAAAACAGGATTCAGCGGGCAGATGCGGTGGCGCGGATCAGCCCGTGGTACAAGCAATCGTGGAGTGCGATTGCTTGGAGGTCGGGTCCAACCTTGTGAGGATACAGACCTCGCGTTGAAGACTGGCCCGCGCCGG
>JAJYJL010000377.1 GCA_021789565.1 Acidobacteriota bacterium | reverse complement strand
TCCTGACCAAAGCGTGAAACAGAACAAAATATGGGTCCCTGAACTCTTTGGCAAGCCTTCCGCGCGTCCCAGGTCGGTAGGTTTTCTGCTTGACGATTGCCTCGAACTCGTCATTGTAGATTATCTCAACGACTCCGTACCTTATGTTCTTGACAATGATTTCAGTTAGGGATTCTGTCTTTTTCTCTGCTTCCGGGCGAGTAAATCCCTTGAAGTAACCGTCCAACCTACCGGCGTCCGAAGACTTGTAGCACTTAACAGCGGGAGGAGCGTTCAGTCGCGCCTGCCACTCGTTGGAGAACTGCTTCCACTCATCGCTCGTCGCCACCAGTGCAGAGAGAATCATCACTGGGCTGCGGCCATCATTTCCGCTCTCATCAACAAAGGCACCAACGGACACGTTTTGCCTCGCCACTCGCTTTTTCTCGGCAGTCCACACGAGGAAGTCGAGTAACTGCCGGGCTCTCTTGGCGGGTTTCATCTTTCACCCCCGCCTTGCCCATCCTCTCGCTTTTGCTCGGACGAGTCACGTAGTTTGTTGCCCTTATAAGCGCGCGAATAGGAACAGCGAGGGATATATAATCGTCGTGGGGCGAAGGTAGCCAACGCGAAAGCGCAACTTCGCACGTTTGGCTGACCTGTCACCCACTCGGCAATTCCGCTTGTCGCGCCTTAGTTCAGTCTGCTTTAATAAGACGAGAGTGAGGCGAACGATCAATTCCGTCGGTCGGGGTGTTGAGCGTTGAGGCGCTCAAACGTTTCATCGGTATGCGTACTTTTCTCGATGTTCATGTCGCTGATTCCAGCATCTGCGCAGCTAGTCGCCCAAAATGTGAAGGACCCGCATCGCCCCGCATGCACAAGAGCTCCGTGCCTGAAGATCAGAGCTTTCTTGAAAAAGCACTACTGCGGCGAATCGCCGTTCGGAAACGGCCCCAAAGAAAGCTGCGACATCCGCGACAGAGCGAAACGCAGCGCCGACGTTAAAGTCATCGCGGACTACAGTTGTAAATGGAAACCGAGCGGAGATGCAGCGCAGTGCACACAACGCGGGCTGGTGCCTCCAGATCTCCGCGGTATTTTGGTCCGCGAGTTGCAGAGATTAGGCGTGCCAGCTAAAGCGCCGGGAGAAACTTTCTTTCAGGTCTGGCAATCCGACCGAACAAGTTGGTCGTTGACTACGGCCTATTACTCACATCGGATTGGATCTGACGTAGAGATTTGCGAAGTAGTTGCCGTTGTCGACCACGATGGGCAGGTCACGGTTCTGCGACAATTGCCATTGACAAAGACGGATGTCGATGTCCCCGACGTAACGCAATGGGACCTTTTAGATCTTGCCGACGCCCGCGGTGACGGGCAAGTGGATGTCATCCTGATTGGCGATGCCTACGAGGACCACTGGCTCGAAGTCATCAGCGTCCAAAATGGCTCTGCAGTGACAATTTTTTCTGGCCTTGGGTACTACTTGTAGGGTTGGCGTCCCGCGAGCGCGAATGCCGAAGCCGCGACAGTTTCAGCGTCTCGTAGTGTCAGCTACACATGGATGCGTCGCCGACAGCCAAGAGGCCAACATCCTGGCCAGCTCTGTCATGACTACGGACTTCGTTTGCTCTGTCTTCTCATTCGCTTCCAGCACGCCGGGTCAATCCTGAGTACGGAAGTCGCGCCGGTTGCCAGATTGATGAAGCCGCCATGATAGCTGATTTCGCCGAAGCGAAACAGCCGGGCCAGCAGGGCCAGCGCGTGCTGCGCGAGGGTCGAATTGATGAACGGTCCCTGACGCTCCAGGGCGGCAACCGCGCTGCAACTTGGTTCGGTCTCGTCATCGAGGGCCGGATCACAGATTTCAGGAAAAAGCTCAGAGGCCGTGCGCAGGCGCAATCGCGACCTGCGGTTACGCTCATTGAACGGCTCCCCCAGAATAAACTGGCCGGTGTCCGAGCTGTTTCCCAAATCCATCAGGTAGGATGTTGTACTCCAGTTGCTGACCGCACCCCGAATCGCGGCTCTCGCCGCTCGCGTGTCAACGCAGCCGATCACAATGTGCGCGCGAAGATCGTCGCCGGAATAATTCCGCGAAATGTAGGTGCCTGGTTGCAAGTGAACGGGAACCGCTTCCCACTTCAAGCCCCAGAAGAGATTCAGGCGGTTGAGCAGAACCACCGCTTTATTATGGCCGATCTCCGAACGCGCGAACGGCTGGCGAATACAGTTGAAGGGCGAAATTGCATCGCCGTCCAAGACAGTGACATGTAAGCCATCAGGATGGCCCCAAGCCATGAGAGACTGATGGAGATAGGGGAGTCCGCCGACGACCGCGCTTCCCGTCCCCCCGCAGCCCACGACCAGCACGCGCACCTGGCGTTCGAGCAGTTCCGGATGGATGCGGTGGGTTTCCATGGCGATTTCCTCAACGGTCGGCTCCGCGGACGACAAATTCCTCCAGAGTCTCGCCGGCATTGGTCAGGTACGGAATGCGGAATCTTTTCCTGCCAGCAAGACTCCTCCATAACCCGATGAAGCCTCCTGGGTGACTCGTGAGACGCACTGCTCCGGCGGCGTGAGTGAAATTCGACTGGAAATAAGCGGCTTCCCACTGTGGAATCGAGGACACGTCCGAACCGTCCGGGACGCGCATGGTGCCGGCACAAACCAAGCCTCGGCTGTCGGTGTTCCAATAAGGAGCGGTCTTCAGTGGCGTGTCGTTGGTCGGCCGCGAAGTCGTTGCGAGTGCCCTTACGAAAAGCTCTCTTCCTGCGACCTTGAAGATGAGCGCAGGATGCGGGAAGACAATGCCGTTGAGTTTCCGCGCTTCTTCATCGGTCCCGCCGAAAAACATGACGCGGCGCTGCGGGCGCGACCACCAAACCAGCAAGTCCGGTGTCCGCGCGAGAACGGTGTCAGGAAGAATCTCAGGCTTGACGCGGGCTCCGAGACCCTCGGCAAGAGTGCGCACGAATGCGGTGGTTAGCGGTTCGCCGGCGGCGAGATATGGAGCGCCGTCCTTGTTTTGTTCAACTTTGTGAAAGCTCGCGAATGCACCCTCCCCGCCACTTCGGTAAACGAGCACGGCTTCGCTGAGCTTGAATTCGCGATTGGCTCCGATGTCAACGTAGGCTTTCATCTTTTTCATCCTGAAATGACCCATTTCTCGTTGCCCGGCATGAGGTCCATCAACCGGCTCGCCGCCGCAAGCGTATCGCAAGCGACACCGAATGACTTAAATGCGCCGCCCACGCTTTCTCGGTCGCCCGCATCAAACGGGATGATCAGATTCGGCTCGGGCGTCACTTCCATCATTCCTTCGGATTCCTCATCGAATGCCGCCGCAATTCCATCCGACTCCGCGAAGATAGCCAGCAACGAGGGCAAAGGCGGATTGCAATCCGAAAGCAGTTCGCCGACGCTGTTGTCAATCTCTGGACGCTCGGCGTTCTCGGACACATTTTTCAGGTCAATCAGGCCTGCCACCAACTTTGCTGTGAATGGGTCGGTGATCTGGCTCCTCAGCGCGGCAAGCTTTTTCTGATCAAGTGGCGTCTGTTTCATGCATGGGGGAATCGAACCTTGCACGTCCGGGAGTTCGTATTGATCGGCGTCCGGCTCGTTGGCGATCCAATCCAGCAGGTTTTCTCTTCGTTCTTCGGCATCACGATAGTCGTAGACCCTGGTCCAGCGATTCAGAGCGGCGACAAAAAGATGGAAGAACGTTGAGGGCAGTCGCGGATGCCATTTCTCAAACAATGCCAGCGTCGGACCGAACACCACGCAGCCCGCTTCGGATGGCTCGACGGTTAAGAAGAGCCTCTGGGGATGGGCTTGATCTTCCTCCGCCCATGCCGAGGGAGACGAGCTAATTCTTGCTTCCAAAATGAATCGGCGCCGAATCGCCTCGCCCCCGTGCGCCTCGATCCACCGCTCTAGCGTCAGACCGATAAACGACGATGGATCGTGCTCCGCCCGATGCCAGTCTTCGGCGGCAGCTATATCCAGCTCGACGAGAGATTTGGCCAGCAGAACTGCTAGCCGGTCATCCGCAACCAAACGATGCACCAGCGGAACCTCGTCGAGCTTCGGAATCAACAAGCCGCTCCCTTGTGCCATCAACTGACGGGTGGAAGCAAGCCGGGCGGCGCATCGAGTTGCGTGCGGTTGTGTGTGTGCGCGCTCGCGTCCACGGCGCGGGCGAATAGGGCGGCGGCGCGTATCAGTTCCGGGCATCTGGCAAACCTCCCGACAAGTGTTTGGTAACGGGCATGGCGGCCCTGGCGAAGGTTTTCAAGCTCCGCCAGCACCGCCTGCTTCGTCGCCTCCTTTCGTTTAGCATTTCGGCTCATCGGGTCACCCCTTTGAACCAATGGCACGCGAGAACCTATACACCAGCTTGTCCCCGACGACTTCCGGCCCGGTGATCGTGGCGGTCGCAATATCGGGGTATTGCTGGGTGTAAAGGTTGCGAGTTTCCTCCGGCGAGAGATCTTTCGAAATCTCCGGAAGCCTCAGGCCGTTGAATTCGTAGACTTTCTGAAGGACGCGGCTTTCCATCAGAGTGCGAGACCTCCCTTCGATTGAGTTGAAGCTGGTTCGGGCGATGCCGTTCCGAACAGCCCCGCTGTGCCAGCCGATGCCGAAGCGGGCGCGGTGTCGGGCGGCGTTACGGATGCAGAGGATGCGGCTGAACCAGGCTCAGCCGTCGCAGTGGTTCCTTTGTCGAGCGGCTTGTGAGTTGCTTTCCTGCGCTCCTCGGCTTTCCGCTTCGCTTCCTCCTGCGCAGCTTTGGCGGCAGCCTCCATTGTGGCTTTCGCCTCGGCCAGAGTGCTGGCGGTTTGTTGGTGGGTTTGAACATAACCGGCCAAATGCTTCCCGAGTTCAGCATCGAGTTCCTCGGGCGTGCCGGTGTAAGTGAGTGAAGTGGTAAGAGCCGGATTCTCGTCGGCCTTTCCGTGGGGAATGACGTTGACGCGGAGCGTCTTGTCATCTACTTTGGCCACCGTGATGAGCACGGTGCGGCCAGCAAGAAGCGGCATTAGTTCAACGAACACATTGCCTCCTTTCTTGGCGCGAGCTTGTTGTTTTCTGCCTACGCCGAAGATTGTTTTGGGTCTCACTACGGATAGGATCCTGCAGCCGAAACAGGCCAGGTGTCCCTGATGCACCCTGGGCGATGTCAAGAGTTCGCTGAGCTGAGAGTCACACCGCGCTTGGGGATCCCTGTTCGCTTTTTGCAAATCTGACCTGTAATCTGTCCGGTGCCTTGGACCAAATGCTTACGTAGATGAATGTCCGTTTCTCCGGTACAATATGCCGACATAGGCATTAAGCGGGAGATATGGACCCGGACAAACATCAATCGCCGCAAACAGAGGGAGTGAATGAGGATGTTGAGACTCTCGGCGAGCTCTTTAAGGAGCCGTCTTCATTGCCCGAAGTCAGTGCAAACATGCGAGGTTTTGCGAGTGAGCAGGAAGCGCATGATGTCGGGAGTATGGTGCTCGGGTTTCTTCGGGCATTCGGGACATTTCTCAACCTTGAACGCTTGATCGCAGTTACAGTTGCGTTCGATTATGACCAAGCCCTTGCTGATGTCCAACAAGGATTCTCTTCAAGCAAAAAGGCGACCAAGACGCAGGATGATTTCGCCACTGGTGTCGCAATGGCCGCAACAGTCCTCCGGGATGGCAGGCCTTCCTCACACCTCGTCATTAATGCGGCGGTTGTTTATCCCTTGAGGGGAGACCTTGACGGTGTTGGTGCAAAACTTGCGTTGCATGTCCTTGCCCATGAAGCCGCCCACGTCCATGACCTCGCGATGCAAGACCGGGCGTTCCCAGGCCTGTACGGGTCGGAAATCGCGGATTATCGGGAGGGGATCCTATTTGGAGTGGCCCTACAGTGCTGGGACGAGTACATCGCTTGCCGCCTCAGCGCTGAGTTTGGCAACACGCAAGACCGAATAACACACTTTGAGGATCCCTTTTGTGCCGCATTGGAAACGGCGCGAGGACGCGGTGACTCGGCCATAATTGCTTATCGTACACACGCTATGGTCGAGACACTCGTATCCGAATTCCAGGCGATTTATGGGCGAGTGCTTATCTATGGGGCTTACCTGCTGGGGCACTTGGACGGATTGGAGAAAAGCATGAATGAGGCCGCTCCGAAAGCTCACAACCTTATTCAGCAGACGAACTACTTCCGACCGATCTTTCAGCGGTTCGAGTCTGCCCTACAGACAATGAAGTCAACTTATGGCAAATGGTCGTCCCTCGATGTATTCGATGCCTTGAAAGCGGTCGTGGAGGAGTTGTTGAACACGGCTGGAATACGCTTCGTCAAGCTGCCGAGCGGCTCTTACTGGATTAACGTCCCTTTGACGTAAGCCACATCGCTGAAGCAGTAGTCTTTGAATTCGGTTCCCCAGGCTGCTCAGCAATGTAATTGAGACTTATGGGAGGCATAACAGATGGAAGTGAATCCGGCCAAACAAAACATCGGTCAACTGTTTTCCACCACGAATTACCACATCGATTTCTACCAGCGAGAGTACAAGTGGGGAGAAGATGAGGTTAAGCGGCTGATCGAAGACATTTTCTACCATTTCGAGCAGTCATACGCCCAGCACGGGGATTTGGATCCATCAGAGCCGAACGTTGCCGCGGCATATCCATGGTATTACCTGAACACCTACATAACGAACAAAGTGGGCGGGCGTGTTTATTTGGTTGACGGTCAGCAGCGGCTAACCACACTCACGTTGATGCTAATCGCACTCTATCACTTGTGCGGCACGAACAGCTTAAACTCACCCGACCTGCGCACCTGGTTGGGGGGCCAAGGTTGCAGGTGTTGGGGTCGGCGGAAAGAGGCAGTTTTGGATGGCCCACGATAAACGCACGGCTTTGATGCATTCGCTGTTTTCAGGCGAGCCGCTAGATCAGGAGGCGACCGACGATGGCATCACCAATGGGCACATTATCAGCAATTATAGCTTGATCGCAAAAGACCTGTCGGCGAGGCTCCAGTCCCGCCACAAGCTGGACACATTCGTTTTTTACTTCCTTTGTATGGTCGTCATAATCAACCTCGAGGTGGCACAGACGGACGTGCCGATGGTCTTCGAGGTGATCAACGATCGAGGAGTTCGACTGCAATCGTACGAGATCCTGAAAGGGAAACTCCTCGGAGAAATCGATAAAACGGAAGTGGATAAATACGCGGACATTTGGGACACTTCGTTACATGACCTCGAGGCCAGAGGCGAAGGAGAAGTGGACGATTTCTTTCGTGCTTACTTGCGGGCAACGTTTTCCGATTCCCGGGAGAAAGGTCGAGCGTTTGATGGGCAATATCATCGGGCCATTTTCGAGGATGCCTA
>JAJYJL010000376.1 GCA_021789565.1 Acidobacteriota bacterium | reverse complement strand
ACCTCTTGTGTCCCAGCTGTCGCGCCAGCGGCACGGCTGGGTAGCGAAGTCTGGAAGTGATAAACGCTGAAAGCATCTAAGCGTGAAGCACGCCCCAAGATCATATCTCCCAAGGGTGAAAGGCGGGCTGATATCCCGTCGAGAACCCTCTGAAGGGCCGCGGAAGACTACCGCGTTGATAGGCCGGAGGTGTAAGCGGGGTAACCCGTTCAGCTTACCGGTCCTAATCGCCCGTTCGGCTTGACCATAATTTCTGCTCAGCATACCGTTGACCGCCGAGCGTTGAACCTCGGAGGTCAACCGCCTTCGGAGTAGAGAGACGCCGCACAATTCAGGAAAGTTCTTGTAGCGCAATGGCCGCTTTTCGCCATTGCGGATGTTCCATCCGGAAATGCCGCAGGGCTGAACTGCGAGCCCTGCGCTACAACAAGTTTTCCGGCGATCATACCGGAGGGGCCACACCCGTTCCCATCCCGAACACGGCCGTTAAGCCCTCCAGGGCCTATGGTACTGCGCGGGGAACCGCGTGGGAGAGTCGGTCGTCGCCGGGATTATTTTGAATGACGATTGGTGATTTCCGATTGGCAGTCGCGCCGTAGCGCCGGGCTTTAGCCCGGCACCGCGTCGCCGTAGGGGCGGGCCGTGGCCCGCCCTTTTCATTTGGCGCGCCAACGCTCACCGGCTGTTCCTTAGGCTGACCGTCTCACTCAGTCTTCGTTTGCTTCCCGCCGGTTTCTGAGTTAAGTTCCTGAGCCATGAAGGTCCGGCTGCACGTGCACGCGCTCGAGCGTATGGGAGAAAGAGGAACGACCGAATCTGAAGTGATTGCGACCGTCAAGCAAGGCGAACGCTTCCCGGCCAAGTTTGGAAGAACAGGCTTTCGACGTAACTTTGTTTTCGACAATGAATGGCTTGGCCGCCGCTACTCGACGAAACAGGTGGAGGCCTACGCAGTTGAGGAAGAAAATCAATGGCTGGTGATTACCGTTTTGGTAAAATACTTTTGAGCGCCAGGAGGCTTGGGCATGAAGTTGACTTACGACCCCCGACATAACGTGGCCTACCTTCGTCTGCACGAGAAGAACGCTCAAGTTGAAACGCTTCACCTGAGCGACGAGCTCAATGTGGACATCGCGGCCGACGGCACTGTCTATGGAATCGAGCTGCTGAATGCCGACCAGCAATTGCGCTCCGAAGATCAGGGGAATTTGGTGATCGTGAACGAGGCCCTCGGCAGCAAGCTTGAAGTGCCCTTGGCGAAGTGAGCCGCGGAAACGCGGGGAACCGCGTGGGAGAGTGGGTCGTCGCCGGGATTAATGTAGCGCCGGCTTCCAGCCGGCAACCAACGGGCTCGCCCTTCGCGACCCCGTTTCGCTTTTTATGGTATAGTTCGGTCAAAGGAAACAAGGCGCATGAACCGGGACGAATTACTTTCGCGGATTGCGATCAATCCTAAGGTTTGTTTCGGAAAACCCTGCATCCGTGGCCACCGGATTTGGGTTTCCCTGATCCTGGACTTTCTGGCCAGCGGGATGACTGTCGAGGAGGTGCTCGAAGACTACCCAGCCCTCACCCATGACGACATCCTTGCTTGCATTGCCTACGGGGCGGAAATGTCCCGGGAGCGTTACGTGGAGATTCCCGTTGAAACCAGCCGATGAAACTCAAGCTCGATGAGAACCTTGGGAGTCGCGCGGTGGAACTTTTCGTGCAGGCGGGCCATGACGCGGCAACGGTCCAATCCGAAGGTCTCTTTTCGGCTGAAGATCAGGATTTGATCGAAATCTGCCGTCGCGAGAGACGCTGCCTGGTTACGCTGGATCTGGATTTCGGCAATCCCCTGCTCTTCAAACCCTCCGAATGCGCGGGCCTCGCAGTATTGCGATTGCCTCGAAAACCCAGCCATCATGACCTGCGGGCGGCAGTGCGAACGCTCATCGGTGGGTTGGGCCAAGGGAACATTGATGGAAAACTGTGGATTGTTCAGAAGGGACGCGTCAGGGAGTACCAGGAGGAGGCTGCCGAGCGGGGAGGCAAGCCCGACGCCGAAGCATGAGGTGATCATCTGCTGGAGTGAAGAAGACCAGGCTTTCATTGCCGAAGTTTCCGAACTCTCTGGTCCCGCGGCGGGTGGCGAGACCTAACAAAGCTCGCCGAAGAGAGTGGGGGTCGTAATCGAGCAATGAGTCGGAAGAGAAATCCCGCGAGCCCGAAGAACGAAGAAAGAACTGTAGACGTTTTCTGTGAACATTGCAATGTGCAGGCGGCAGCGCATGTGGTGGCGACCTATGTGAAACGCACGCCAGAGAATCCCCTGGCGGACCCCGACGATACGCCATACAGGGTCTTCGAATACGCAACTGCGGCCTGCGGCCGATGCGAGTCAGTATTCCTTGTGGAGCGGGAGCACTATGAGGTACCGGGCGAGTTTTCAGCGCCGCAGGGGGAGCGTGTCTTATATCCGACGGCTCGACAATTCCTGACAGAGGGGATGCCCACGAGCGTCGCACGAAGTTACTCGGCGGCCGCAGACTCGCTCACCAGGGGGCTCTATGAGCCATGCGTGATCATGTGCCGAAAATGCCTGGAAGCGTTGTGCCGTGAGCAGGGAGCGACCAAAGGGAGCTTAAAAGAGCGGCTTGTCCAGCTCGGCTAGGCTGGACAGATTGATCAGAAGCTGCTTGTGTGGGCCGACGAGCTTCGCCTAATCGGAAACGACGCCGCACACGATCTGGACGTCGTGATCGAGCAGGTTGACGCACGGGACGCATTGGACTTTGTGGAGGCAATCCTTATGTACGCTTTTTCTCTCAACCGAAAGTTCGAGGAGTTCCAAAAACGGCGAAGGGCTGCAAGGAGGTAAAGGGGGTGGGAACGACGCTCGGGTACCCGCAAGGTAGCCGTCTCGTCGATTCCGGGCGTAGGGAGGCGCATGCACCGCCTTGCGCAATGCACGCGGCCGGGCCCACCTGTTCCTATCGCGAGCGGGACCGTTATCCCTTGCGGGCCGATGGTGGGGCGGCTGGGTTGACTGGCTATCGAGGCGGGATTAGACTCGCAATCGGAGCGAGCGGTATGGGCTTGACGTACATCCAAGTGAGCGTGGCGAACCCCGCGAGGCCGCGGCGCCGGGCGCGATTAAAATTCCTGGTTGACTCTGGAGCGCTCTATTCGGTGGTTCCGGGGTCCGTGTTGCGCCGGTTGGGGATCAAGCGGGGCAGGACCAAGACATTCATTCTGGCCGATGGCACGGAGGTCAAGCGGTCGCTCGGACAAGCCCTGTTTCGCCTGAACGGGGACGAGGCGGCTTCGCCCGTCATCTTTGGCGAGGAGGGTGACAGCAACTTACTGGGCAGCATTTCCCTTGAGGGCATGGGCCTTATGCTCGATCCCTTGAAGCGCGAGCTTCGCCCGTTGCCCATGCTCCTGGCCTCAGTTGACGGTCGTCGCCGCGAAGCGCGCCGCCAGAGCTGCCGGGGCTACACCCGTTCCCATCCCCAACACGGTCGTTAAGCCCCCCAGGGCCCATGGTACGGCGCGGGCGCAAGCGGTGCTTGCGATCACCGCGTGGGAGAGTCGGTCGTCGCCGGGATTAGTTCTGTAGCGGTGGTGTATGACCGCCGAAGCAGACGGGCTTGCGCCTTCGAAGCCCGTTTTGCTTTTGGCACGATGATGCCTTGGGAGCGCAGTCTGGTTGAAACCGCCACTTCGCGGAACGCCGTCTCGATCCGGCTGACGGATGAGCGCTGGGAGCACATCGCGGAAGAACACTCCGAACTCGCCGGTATGCGGTCCGAGGTGTTAAGGACGGTGGCGGATCCGGCGAGGATTTACGCTGGCAAAGCGGGAGAGTTGCTGGCGGCGAAAGAAATCGAGCCCGGCAAATGCCTGGTTGTGGTTTACCGCGAATTGCGGGATGATGGGTTCGTGATTACCGCGTTCTTGACACGGCGGATGGCGGCGCTCGAAAGGAGAAAGCAACTTTGGCCGTAGCCGAAATTCAGGACTATCTGAAGCTCCTGCCCAAACTCAAGGAGTCTCGGGAGGGCTTGGTGTGGATGTCCTACGACGCCGAGGCCGACACGCTCTACGTGAACTACAAAAAGCCGAGCCGCGCCACGGATAGCGAATTGACCGACGACGACGTGATCGTTCGCTACGAAGGCGAGGAAGTCGTCGGCTTCACGATTCTGCACGCCAGCCAGCGCGCCCCGAAGCCCTGACGCGCCCAACCTCTGGCACCCGCCCCCTGCTTTTTCTCGCTCGTCACTCGTCACTGTTTTTTGTTGTATTCCGCCCGCGCCGGATGTATAAAACGGCATCTTAATGGCGGGGTATCGAATCGCACACACCGCAAGGGCAGCGGTGTATGCGCCACCCCGCGGGCGACGGTGGCGCGCTGCCCGGTTCCAATTGATGATGTGCTGCTGGCCGACGCTTACCGGGCATGGCCGGAAACAAAAGCCCACGGTCAGGAAAACAGTGACCGTGGCTACCCGCTACGGGGCCAGCCATGCTTACCGGATTCCGAGTCCAGAAACCTCCGCCATGGCGATCCTGGGCCGCGATTTTCCGGACGGATTCGACGTCGTGATCCCCTGTCGGCGTGAAGGTGACGGGGTGGCTGATGCCATTGACCGCGCGGCGTACGGCGGAGGATTATCTTGTATGGGTGCATCGGGGTCTCGAACAAGCCTCTGGATTTTTCAAGGTCCATAGCAAAAGGCTGGACATCTTTTCAACCGAACCGAAGCGCGATATTGATATGAGGCGATACTTTGAGGAGGGTGGGCGCATGAGGCTCGACGGACTCATCAACCCCCACGAGATCGCCACGCGCAAAATCTCCTTGACTCGGATTCAGGAGGCCTTTGCGCTCCGCGATAACCCGCTGAGCGAAGCCATCCATGTGCTGGTGGACTGCGAAGCATAGTCCAGGGAGGAGAGAGGATGAAAAAAATTTGGGGCACCCTAGCGATCTTCAGCTTATTTGCTCTGCCGGCCGTCGCCCGCGGCCGCACTTTCATTCCTTGGAAAAGCCTTCACAACCCGGTCCTTTCCTATCCCCACTGGTCGGTGAAGGACTGTGCGATGGCCTATCGGCGCGGCGTGTTCTATATCTTCTTTTCGGCGTTCTACCAAGACCACGGCCGCGTCCGCAGTCACGTGGCGGAGGTGAGCACCCGTGATTTCAAGACGTATTCCCGCCCCATCCTGGATTTTGACGGCGAGAAGGCCGGGTGGATCGGAATGTGTTCGCCCGACGTTCAGAAACTCGGCAGCACCTGGGAGCTCTCATTCAACTCCTGGGGCGACGATCCAGAGCGCCCCGACCAGCTCTTCTACAGGACTTCGTCCGATCTCATCCACTGGTCGCCGCGCCATCCATTGGCCGCGAATCTGACTGCCGGAAAAGGCGTCATTGATCTTTCCGTCACCCAAACCGCCTCGGCTTACTACGCCGTCTGGAAGCAAGGTCGGAGCGCGCGGCTGATGCGGCCCCGCTTGGCGACCGCGCCCCATCTGGCGGGGCCGTGGCGCTTTGTGGGTTCGGGCTATCCGGCCCTGCGGATGGCGGACGGCAAAGAAAACGGGTTGATCCACGAAAACTTCGAATTTGTTTGGATCAGCGGCGTCTTGCATTTGCTCAGCTCCGATTATCCCCACGGACACCACGAGTACCTGTACACCCTGTTGAATCCGGCGCATCCGCTCGAGTGGGGAAAGGGATTCGAACTGAAGATCCCCGGCCAGAGCTTCAACCGGAGGGTCCATTGCGACGCCGCGGCGCTCTACGACTGGCGCCCTCTCGATGGCTATTTCTACCTGATCTATGCGGGCCGCAACGAGCAGAAGACCTATCTCCATCGCGGATGGAACCGGCTGGGCCTTGCCCGCTCGAAGGATCTCGTTCATTGGGTTCCGGCGGGTTGGGGCCAATGATCCGGACACCCGATGCCTCCTAGCGAAGCGAATCCGCCGGGTGCGGGAACGCGCCTGCTGGGCCTGCGCTGGTGGATCATCAGCCTGGTCTTTCTGGCCACGCTCATCAGTTATATTGACCGGCTGGCCATCTCGATCCTTGCCCCGGTCATCTGCTCTGACCTGCATCTTTCCAATCTTGACTACGCCGGCATCAACTCCTGGTTCCTGTTTTCCTACTCCGCTGGCATGACGTTCTTCGGAAAGATTCACGACCGTTTTGGAACGCGGCGCGGGTACGCGGTGGCGATGGCCCTCTGGTCGTTGGCGGAAGCCGCCCACGCGCGCGCGCGCAGCCTTTTCAGCCTGAGCGCGTTGCGACTGGCGCTGGGCGCGGGAGAATCCGGGCAGTGGCCTGCGGCGACGAAGGCCGCGGCGGAATGGTTTCCCGTGCAGGAGCGCGCGCTGGGCATGGGCATCATCAATACGGGCGCCGCTCTCGGCCCCGTGGTGGCGGCGCCCTTCGTGGTCTGGATCGAGCTTCGTTACGGCTGGCAGATGACGTTCCTGGCCACCGGCTTGCTAGGGCTTCTCTGGCTTGGACTGTGGTTTATTTTCTACCAGGCCCCTGAACGTCACCGGCTGATTAACGGGCAGGAGCGAGCCTATATTCTCGCCGGCCAGGAGGACTCGGAGAGAACCTTCGCGCCTCGCTGGAGAGCATTGCTTCGTTACCCGGAAGTCTGGGGGATTGTAGTGGCGCGGTTTTTCGGCGACCCTGTCTGGTGGCTTTACCTCATCTGGCTGCCTCTCTATCTTCACACGAGGCGGGGATTCAGCATGCAAGACATCGGCTTTTTCGCATGGATCCCCTACCTGGGCGCCGTCGCGGGCAGCTTGTTGGGCGGATGGATCTCCGGGCGCCTGATCCGGCACGGGTGGGAAATCTATTCAGCTCGGGGAGCGACCATCCTCTTTGCGGCGGCGCTGGCGCCAGCCGGCGTGTTGGTCTCCCAGGCAGGATCAGCCTTTTCCGCCATGGCCTGGATCAGCGTCGTGCTCTTCAGTTTTCAGTTTTGGGTGAACAACGTCCAAACCCTTCCAAGCGATATCTTCCCTACCAGCTACGTGGGGTCCATCGCCGGGCTGGCGGGCACTTCCGCGGGCATCGGCGCCGTGCTGCTGACGCTGATCACAGGATGGGTCACGGACCATTTCTCCTATCGTCCCGTGCTCATCCTTTCCGGATTGCTCGTTCCGGCCGCTACGCTCATGCTTTACCTTCTCGTCAAGCCGGCCCGTTTTCGCCGAGTTTAGCGTCGTGGCACGCTCGCGCGCAACATGCGCGACTGCACTGGCGCGGCGCGGGCGCGAGCGGGGAGAGGAGTACGGCAGTCGTCAGACCGAAGTTCCACGAGCGTCTGGGGAGTATGTCACTGATTTCCAGGGAGATCGTCCAAAG
>JAJYJL010000375.1 GCA_021789565.1 Acidobacteriota bacterium | reverse complement strand
AGTGTACCATATACACTAAGACCGGGGCCACAATAAACACGAACGCGAGAATTGTTACTTCTATGTCGCACACCCACCGGCAAGGTGCTGGTTGACGCACAAGGCGCGGAATTTGATCTACCGCAGTCCGCTCGGTGTGAAATCCGGTCAGGGGCTAGCGCAGCCACGGGTGTGGCCGCTACGCAGGAGGAGTTGCTGAAATACGTTACGCAAGCGGACGCGCATTGGGCGGGCGGCCTGTTCGAACACGGCCTGAAAGCCGTGGGGCCCCTTCAGGACTCCAGAAAGGAACAAACACGGCTGGGCTTGATGGAAGTGTTTCAGCATAGCCCAGGCACTCCGGAGTTTATGACGGGAATGATGACGATGATGGCTCCCAAGTTGAAGAAGCGCCTGGAATCGATGGGCCCGCAGGCCGACCCTCAACACGAAATGGCCCGCCAAAATGCTCTCCAGGCCCTCCAGCATCCTCCCGGCAGCCCGGAATTCATGGAAGGCCTGCAGCGCGCGGAGCAGGCGGCCATCAAACCAGGGGAAAACAATCCCTTTGAGGCGCTGACGAAGACACTGGGGGGCTCTCCGGAATCCAGTTCCAGCCTTTTCAACGCCGCAAGCGGGCGTTACCGCTTAACTGAATGCTGCCTGGTTCCCGATGGCAGGTACAACATCAGCGGGACCTGCGTGGAAAACCCGCACCCGAAAGACGCGAACGACCACAACATGATCGTCAGAGGTACCCTCGAAAAAGAGTTCCTCATTTCGTCGAAGACGGAAAAACAGTTGGAAAGCGGCTTGCGGAAGCGCGCCTTCCTGATGGTCCTTGGCGGGGCGGCCCTGTCGGTTGCCTGCATGGCAATTTTGCTGGCCAAACTCGGGTTGCTGTGATGGGCCAGGCTTCTATATTTGCCAACTTCACTCGCCATGCCTCTGAAAATTTCTGCATTCTGGCTGCTTTGATGGTATAATGCCCTGACGCTTAACACCACGGTTGTGTGGTGCGATTGCTCCGATTGATTACAGATCTGATCTGAGAAGTCCCGCCTTTTGTTTCCTCCGTATGTTTTTAGCGTAAATCAAAGAACTCTGGCTTTGTCGGCTCGTGTGATCTGAATTAAAAAGCACGCGAAGCGGCAGATGATGCCAGAAAGAGAGAAGATTAGACTAGTGCAGAATTTTTCAGAACTATCGATTTCAGCCTACATGAAAGACAGGCTGTCTCGGGCGGGTTTTTCAACGCCCACCCCAGTCCAGGCTGCGGCCATCCCGCAGGCGCTTGAAGGCAAAGACGTCCTCGCCACGGCGCAGACCGGGACCGGCAAAACGCTGGCATTCCTGGTTCCCATAATGGAGGACCTGTTGAAACAAACGACGCCGGGCATAGCGGCCCTCGTCCTGGTTCCCACTCGAGAACTCGCCATGCAGGTCGCAGAACATTACGACCGGCTGCGAGGCCAGCGGCTGCCCGCCGCGGCCATCGTGGTGGGGGGATTATCCGAAGCCCAGCAACTCAGCGCCCTTCGCAAGGGAGCGCGCCTGGTGGTAGCCACGCCGGGCCGACTGGAAGACTTCCTTGACCGCAAACTCATCGACTTCCGGGCACTGCGAACGCTCGTCCTGGATGAAGCCGACCGCATGCTGGACATGGGCTTTCTCCCCGCCATTCGCAGGATTGTAGCCGCCCTTCCCGCCAGGCGCCAGACGCTCTTCTTTTCCGCAACACTTGAAGCGTCTGCAGCCCGGCTGGTTGACGACTACCTGAACCACCCGGTGCGTCTTGCCTTCGGGTCCGTTTTGAAACCTTCAGAAAACGTCCGCATCCAGGCCCTGGAGGTTTCGCATCACCGCAAACAGGAAGTGCTGCAACAATTGCTGGCGCAGGAAACGGGACGCTGCCTGGTATTTGCGCGCACCAAGCGCGGTACCGAGCGTCTGGCCAAGGCCTTAAACCGCAATGGTTTCTCTGCCGCCATGATCCACGGTGACCGCTCACAATCCCAGCGAAACGCCGCCCTGGCCGGGTTCCAGAAGGGGCGCTATCGCATCCTGGTTGCCACAGACCTGGCTTCTCGCGGCATTCACGTTCAAGACATCGCGCATGTCATCAACTATGACCTGCCTGAATTCGCTGAAAACTTCATCCATCGGGTGGGACGTACCGGACGTGCAGGTCAACAGGGTGTTGCTTCCACGCTCTTTTCGAGCGATCAGCGGTCCGACATGTTTCTGCTGGAGCGCGCCCTGGGCCTGCAAATGGAGCGCACCCAGGCGGGATCAAGCCTCCCGCAAAAGCCGGCACCTGGCCGGCACGATACAGATCAAGTGCCCTCAACACCAAAGTTCAGGATGACTGCTCTTCCCGGAGAAATCCTGCAGGTCCAGATGTAGCGTTCGGCCCGTAGCGCCGGGCTCCGGCCCGGCGCTATGCAGGTGGTTCCCCCGCCCCAGGAGTGAGCTGGCGCCCTATCCAGTCCATTTTCCGCTGCCTCCCAAACCCGGGCGGCCGGCATCCCTATATTGAGCCGCTTGAATTGAGGAGCCTTCGAAGTGTAGCTTTATTAGGCAGCTCATCTGACAGAGGGAGTCTCGATGCTCGATTTAGGTTTCGTTCGCAGTAATCTCAGTTTGGTTCGCAAAAGAATGAAGGATCGCGGGATCTCGGGAATCCTGGCGGATTTTGAAGCTCTTGATGTGGATCGCCGCAAACTGCTTTCTGAAGCAGAGGCCCTGAAAGCGCAACGCAATACCGTTTCCAATGAAATTGCCAGCCTGAAAAAGCAGAAGGAGGATGCCTCCAGCCTGATTGCGCAGATGAAACAGGTGAGCGCCAGCATACAGCAGCTCGATGAGCAGGCCAAGGCTGCGGATGATAAGCTGCGCGATCTGCTGAGAAATGTGCCGAACATCCCCCACGAAACCGTCCCCGTCGGGCGCAGCTCAGAAGACAACCAGGAAATCCGGCGGTGGGGAGAACCCCGCCAATTTAACTTTGAACCCAAGGCACACTGGGACCTGGGACCGGCTCTGGGCATTCTCGATTTTGAACGCGCCGCCAAAATCGCCGGAGCACGATTCGCGGTCTATTACGGAGTGGGCGCAAAGTTGGAGCGCGCGCTGGCGCAGTTCATGCTGGACCTTCATACCCGCCGGCACGGCTACACCGAGGTATTTCCGCCGTTCATCGTGAACTCGGAGAGCCTGTTCGGCACAGGTCAGCTTCCGAAGTTTGCCGAGGACTCGTTCAAGCTGGAAGGAACGGACTACTGGCTGATTCCTACGGCCGAAGTTCCCGTCACCAACCTTTTCCGGGATGAGGTGCTGGAGGCTGAAAAGCTTCCGGTCAAGTTCTGCGCCTGGACCGCCTGTTTCCGCAGTGAGGCGGGCTCCTACGGCAAGGACACGCGCGGCATTATTCGCCAGCACCAATTCCAAAAGGTCGAACTTGTGAAGTTCGCCCTGCCGGAAAACTCCTACGACGAGCTCGAATCGCTGACCCGCGACGCGGAGGCTGTTCTCCAGACGCTGGGGTTACCCTATCGCGTGGTGGCGCTCTCAACAGGCGATCTGGGCTTCAGCTCGGCCAAGACCTACGACCTGGAGGTCTGGCTTCCCTCAAGCCAGGAGTTTAAAGAGATATCCTCCTGCTCTAATTTTGAGTCTTTCCAGGCCCGGCGGGCCAACCTGCGTTTCCGCCGCGGAAAAGGCGGGAAGACAGAACTGCTCCACACCTTGAACGGAAGCGGGCTGGCCGTAGGGCGCACGTGGCTGGCGGTGCTGGAAAATTATCAGCAGGAGGATGGCACCGTCATCGTCCCGGAGGCCCTGCGCCCGTATCTCGACGGCCTGGAGCGAATCACTCCACTAGAGTAGTTGTCCTTCCTCAAGGCAGTTCTGCCGTCAGAAAAAAGCTGTCCCCCTGCCGGGACTACTTTTCATGGGTGGGGACAGGTTCCGGCATGTACTTGTGGAATTTGCCTGGCTCATGCTGGTGTTCAAACTGGATCGTCGTGTGGGCAATGCCGAATTCACTGGCCAGGACCTTCCGGATGCGGTAGGCAATTCTTTCGCTTTCCGATGTCGACATATCCAGGATGTGAACGTGGCAGGACATGGCGTGCGACTCCGATCCCAGGCTCCAGACATGGATGTCATGCACCTCACGGACGCCCTGAACCCGCAGGACCGCGCTGGCAATCCCCTCCAAACTCATTCCTTTAGGAAGGCTTTCCAGCAGGATGTTGGAAGACTCCCAAATAATGCCCAGGGCGCCCCAGAGGATCATTCCGGCAATCAGGAATGCCAGCAGAGGATCGATCAGCGACTGACCGGTATAGCGGATCAGGAACGCGCCGGCAATGATGCCCACGTTGGAAAGCGCATCTCCGAGGTAATGGACAAAAACCGCACGAAGGTTCAGGTCACGGTGCTCCCGAGCCAGACCTATCGTGACGCTGGCATTGATCGCCAGCGCTACGATTCCCACAACCAGCATCTTGCCCGTGGCAACGTGCTCCGGGGAAACGATACGTTCGTAACCCTCAAAACAGATGAATAGAGAAACGCCAACCAGTATCAGGCCGTTAACAAACGCCGCCAGCACTCCGGCGCGCTGGTAGCCATAGGTCTTCTGGTGGTCCGGCGGCTTCCGCTCAAGGTAAAGGGCCAGCCAGGAGAAGATCAGGGTGGGAACATCCGTCAGGTTGTGCCACCCATCGCTGACCAATGCCAGGCTGTGTGCCAGATGCCCCACCACGAACTCAGTGGCCACAAGGCCGAGCGTCAGGATAACGGCCGCCTTAACAACCCAGCCCTTTGACGGCTTGTGCTCGTGAGCGTGCATCCCTGTGCCTCATCTGGAATTCTATTCCGGAGCTGGACCCGCCGCAACGGGGCAGGCAAAGAAAAGCAATGGCGCCAGGCTAATTTATCTTCACCAGAAAACCAATTTCTGTTCGCCAGACTCCAATTCGATGAACGGGCGTGGACCAGGCGCGGAGCGGTATGGCATTCCTGAAGAAGCGGGAGTACAGAGTCGCCAAGGCGGTTCGGGCGGTTGCGCGGATAACAGCCACCAACGTCAGGGGCCTCCTCCCAAGAGACCTTTTCCCCCAATTGGTCCGCAAGTAATATTATAATTTGAGAAGTGGGTGAAATCTTGACTCAGCATGAGCAGAAGAAGCCGACCATGAACTTGGGGGGGGCGAAAATGACTCGAGCAACAGGTCTTTCAATCCGGACGCGGATTCTTCCTGCCATCGTCCTCACTGTGGCTCTTTTCGGGCTGCTGATGGCTGAACCCCTTGCCACATGGGCCCAGCAAGTAAGTTCAGGCGCGGCGCGGACCGCACCTTCAGTGCCTGAAAATGGTTCACCGGGCGCTCCTTCATCCGGCACGAATTCGAAAGCGAATAACACGACGATCAAAGTACCCGTGACGGTCGTCAATGTCCCCGTCACGGTCCTCGATAAGCGCGGCAACCCGGTCATCGACCTCAATCAGAACGATTTCAAAATCTATGAGGACGGCAAGGCCCAGCGCATCAGGTACTTCAGCAGTGAAACGATGCCCCCGCTACGCGTTGGCCTGCTGGTTGACACGAGCAACAGCGCCCGCTTCGATTTAAAATTCGAAAAAGATGCCGCCGCAGAGTTTGCCTACACCATGCTCCGGGGACTCAACAGCAGGAACAAGATTTTTCTTGAAACGTTTGATGCCAACAGCGCCATCGTTCAGGATTTCACCAACAATCCCGATGAGATCAATGAAAAACTTCGAAAGTTGAAAGCTGGCGGTGGCAAGGCCGTCTACGACGCCATTTACGAGGCATGCAAACACGAAATTATGAAGGCCGGCCCCCGGGAGCAAACGCGCAGGGTCCTGATCCTCATCAGTGACGGCATGGACGTCGAAAGTAAACATTCACTGGAAGAGGCCATCTCTATGGCGCACAGGGCCGAAACCGCCATTTACACCATCGGAGACACTCCTTATGGGTTTTCCAACCCCGGCGCCAAGTATCTTGAGAAGGTGGCGGAAAACACAGGGGGCGCAGCTTTCTTCCCTGCACGCAAAACACCGGGCACAGACTTCCTTACCGGATATCTCGCGCACGGCCAGTTTGACTCCATGGATCAGAACAAGGGGCTCAATGCGGAAACCGGAATCTATACCGCCCAGAAGATGATTGCACTTGCCGACTCGCTGGATGCGATCAGGCGGCAATTGACAAACCAATACCTGATTGGCTACACACCAACAAACAGTGCGCTCAACGGCACGTACAGGAAGATACTGGTTGTTGCCGACCGCAAGGGCGTGACTATCCGCTACAAGCCGGGGTACTTTGCTACCACCAGCCAGTAAACCAGCCTTGCCAGCCAGCAGCCTGTGAAACAACGCCCATCTTCAGGCATGCCAATGAGGATACTCCATGGTTTTTCTTGAGGAAACCCTCTTCATGGGTGTTTGGCGGCCGGCGATCCTGAAAAATACCCGGAGCTTGTCATCAAACGCTGTCTAGCAGATAATTAGGGTTCTCTGACGCCCGCCTGTTTCCGCCTTCGGTCTGGGGCCAGTGGAACAACCTGGAGCGGGCGTTTTGGTCTTTGCAAGACATCCAAGGGCCGGAAGGGCAACACGATTAACGCTATGGAAGCTGTGGTTTTAGTGGGAGGGCAAGGTACCCGGCTGAGAAAGGCAGTTGCTGGTCTCCCCAAGAGCCTGGCCCCAATCGGAGAGCACCCCTTCTTGAGCTATCTGCTGGGCTGGCTTCGAGCTCAGGGGGTCGCTGACATCATCCTCGCAGTGGGCCACCGGAGGAGAGACATCGTCCGTCACTACACCCGGCACAAGCCCCAGGGAATGCGACTGAGATATTCGATCGAGACCACCCCGCTTGGCACGGCGGGAGCTCTCAGGAATTCACGTTCGATGTTGGACGGGGAAGAGTTTCTTGTACTAAACGGGGATTCGATATTCGACGTCGACTTGCGGCAGATGCTCTCCTTCCATCGCAGACACCGGGCAGAGACCACTCTGGCCCTTGCCAGCCCGCCGGAGGCTGGACGTTACGGCTCGGTCCGGCTGGACGCCCGGGGCCGAATCAAAGCTTTTGTTGAGAAGCATGCCGCAGGTCTGCCCAGCAGGAGCGGCCAGGCCAGCGCACCCAAATGGATCAGCGGAGGACTCTACATCATGAGTAGAGCGGTGTTTCGCCGCATCCCGGGGCAGCGTGAGGTATCTTTGGAAAAAGAGGTCTTTCCCCGCCTGATCGGCGGCCCTTTTTACGGATTTCCTTCGAAAGGATACTTTATTGATATCGGGGTACCGGAAGACTACCAGAGGGCAAGAGCCGAACTGACGGAGCGGTTCACGACATGTTGATTCGAGCCAA
>JAJYJL010000374.1 GCA_021789565.1 Acidobacteriota bacterium | reverse complement strand
ATGGCACCGCGAGCGCGGTTCCAGGGTCGCCATTTTCGACCGGGCCGGGGCAGCAAGGCAGCGAGGGAGGTTATTACGCCGCCAACCGCATTATCATCGTGAATAATTTTCTCTATGCTTCGAATTCCGGCAGCAACACTGTCAGTGCCTTTTCCATTGACCCAGGCACGGGTACGCTGACGCCTGTCAGCGGGTCGCCATTTCCAACCAACGCTTTCAACGATCCCGCCGCTGGTTCGGGCATTTCACTGGCGGCCACGCCGGATGGCAAGTACCTTTTTGCGGGTAGTACGGGTCTGGGCGGACAGATCACCATCTATAACATTGATGCATCAGGCGCGCTGACGATGACCAATAAGTCTCCGGTTGCTGCTGGAGGGGCGATGTCAAGTATGAAAGTGAGCCCGGACGGCAATTACCTTCTAGTTGCGATTCCTTCCGCCGGCGCAATTTCCGTGTTTGCCATTCGAGGTCCCGGGATGTTGCATTCGATTCATAATTCGCCGTATGTGCTCAGTTCCGGGGCTGCCACCAGCGTGGATATCAATTGTGCCGGGAACCTGGTCTTTGCTGGAGGAAGCACTGGCAATATTTACGCGTTCAACTTTGCTTCCGGGGGGCTTTCGCCCGTGGCCGGTTCACCGTTTGCAACTGGATTAGCAAGTAACAGCGTGGTTGCGCTGAGCAAGGATGACGGCACGCTGTTTTCAAGCAACCAGAGTGGCAATACCGTGGCTGCTTTCACGGTAGGCACGAACGGCGCCTTGACGCTTGCGGGTTCGGTCAATGCCGCCGGGACGACTGGCGTCAATCCTTATCCTGGCGGTTTGGCGGTGAGCAGTGATGGCCTGTTCCTTTATGCGGCTGACTTGAATTCGAGCATCAGCGGGGATTCCGGCTTTTCGATCTTCGGCCTGGCGGGCACCGCGCCGCTCGTTCTTGATTCACTGAACTCCACCGGTTTGGCTTCAGGTTTGCATTCTCTGGCGGCTTACCCGGCCAAAGCCTGCACCGCCGGCCCGTAAACCCTCGTGGGTCCGTGAACGGGTTTAGCCACCGAAACATCGAGTAAGGTTCAAACGCCATATCCTGGCCGCCATCAGTTTCAGATTTCCGCCTACGGCAAGCATGTTGACCTGAGTGGACTATCAGACCCCGTTACGGTGACGGTGGGGATTGGCAACAATTCCGCCAGCGCCAGCGTCACGCCTGTCCCCGCAGAACTCCGCGGCAACTGGCGTGATTTTTGAAAGCCAGACGTGCTGCAAGACCGGGACTCCGCTTCCAGGTTGTGGAGAATGAGTCCCTTTGGTTTTTCTCACCATCCACTACTTCTGTAATTTGACCTTCTTCACAATTGAGTGAAGAGCGACATGGCTCACAACTCGAAGGGCCTGTCTGCTGAACGCTCTGTCTCTGAACAAACTCTACCCTGCCACCCTCCTGCATCGATTCCATTGCTGTTATATTAGAAATCTGGGGGGCGATATGGCCGAGTCAGCAGAACATTGTTACGGGAGGTTGATGAATGGTACGCATTGGACTTGTGCTGATCTTGCTTGTTTTGGCCATCGCGCCTCTTTCGCGGGCGGAAAAGCTGCGCCTGAAGGACGGTAACGTCCTGGCCGGGGATTTCCAGCGTCTGGTGGGCGGCAGCATGATATTCGAAACGAAAAGCATGGGTACGCTAACCATCCCCGCCGACAAGATTGCAGGTTTCACCTCCGGATCGAGCGTGGTTGTTGTCCTCAAAAACGGGCAGAGACCCGAGGGAATTTTTTCTGTCACCGGCAGCGGTATCTGGCAACTGCAAACAACCAGTGGCCTTACCCCCCTGAAGGCAGGCGATGTACTGGCCGTCTATCCCTCAAAAGTCTTTGCGAAAGAACACCCTGCGGGCTCCCGGAAACCCTGGCAGGATTGGAAGGGACAGGGTGCACTCGGGTACGTTCTTCAGCAGTCCAGCCAGACATCCCGATCGCTTTCAATCAATTTTGCCAGCAGCCGGATTGAGCCGACGCTGGCGGGCTTGCCGCCCCGCCGCGCAACTCATTTTGGTTTTAACATGGCCTTTGCCACTGTTACCCAGTCGGGTGTGACCACCAAGGCCAACACGCTGACATCGGTCCTGCGACAGGACTGGTTTATCGGCGGGAGTGCACGCAACTACTTATTCGCTCAAGGGGAGTGGGACCACATTCAACCGCAGGAATTGCAGTTGCGCCAGACTTATGGCGGCGGCATTGGGCGGGACGTCATCCGAAAGCCCCACTTCACTTTGAGCTTCCAGGGCGGACTCACCTACGTCAGGACAAGTTTTGAAACCGGGGAACTGCGGAATGAAATGGAAGCGCTGGCGGGCGAACACGTGGCGTTAACCGTTTTGAAGCATTTGACCCTCAGCCACCGGCTTGATGTTTATCCCAGTCTTACTTCCGCCGGAGATTACAGGTTCAACTCTCTCACCGCACTGGACGCTCCGATTTCCAAACGGTTGTCTTTCAATATCAGTTTGAACGACCAGTTTCTCAGCCGGCCTGTGCCGGGAACGCAGCGCAACATCCTCATCCTGAGCACGGGCCTGGGCGTCAAGTTTTAATAGATTCAGCAGATAGTCTGAGGGACGGTTCTGCGCAGGTTCACCCATGGCAGCAGCATGACTTGCCTTGCAAGGCGTTCCTGCCCTCCATGCAGATTATTGGAACGGCCACCAAGGCGGCCACCGGATCAATCCATCGGGTGTGAAACATCGCATTCAGCGCCAGCCCCGCGAGCGTAAGGCCGGCCAGGTAGGCGCAGGTGGCGGATTGCACGGCGTCCGCGCTCAGGGCAGGGTTGCCGCTCGCCTTGCCGGCCCTCCGCTTCGCATGGCTGAGCACGGGCATCGTGATGAGGGCGGCAGTTGTGACGATGATGCCCATCCAGCTTGTTTCCGGCTGCACTTCCCGCCAGAGTGCAAGCACAGACGCGAAAGTGACAACGCCTGCCAGAATGAAGAGAAGAATCCCCGCCAGCCGGGAGGCCCGGGCTTCGCTAAGGGTGAAACGCGGAACAAACTGAAGAAGCACCACGAGCGCCGACATCAGTTCCACAAAGCTGTCAGCGCCAAATGCCAGCAGCACAGGACTCTGGGCGCGCCATGCCGCCGCCAGCGAAATCGCGCACTCGGCCAGCATCCAAAGCAGCGTGATGATCTGCAATCGCCGGATGTGCCTCGTCATCTCCCCGGGCGTCACATGGCGACTGCTGAATTGTGCCGGCATTTGATCCGCAGTTTCGTCTGAAGAACTCACTGATTTACTCTCCCAAAGGGTTTCCTTACCTGGCTCCGCTGCTTGTCCAGTGCCTGCAAACTTCTTTGGAATCGCGGCCTCGCTACTGCGCTGATCGCCGCTCCCTCACCCGGCTTACTTGAAGCGCTTACGGAATTTTAATTCCAGGCCAAATATACCATTCTGGTCGCGGAAGCCCCGGACGGACATGCGCGGGTTGACGGTGTATTCAAACTCGATCACACGGTATTGAGAATTGGCCGTGCTGGTTTCGTAGGTCAGGGTCAGGGCCGGGGAGAGTTGCTGTTCAACGGTGAGCACCGGACCTCCGAGGGTACCGAGTTCGGTGCTGGAAGGTGAGAACTTGATGCGGCTGACTCCAAACAGGCGCTGGATTCTTCCGGTCACCTGGCTGGAGAGGGCCGAGGAAAGCAAGGCGCTTGCGCTGGCTGAAGAGAAAGGGTTCTTCGCTTCGGGAGCAAACTCCTGGAGGCGCCTGGAGTACCCGAACGCCAGCAGTGAAAGGATATCCGAAGTGGGCAGAGGCGGATCAGACCGGTAAGAGAGCCGAATCTGGTCAGTCGGCCCGGAGACTTCAAGCGTCAGGTCGTACTTGTCGATGCGCGTGCGGACTTGCAGATCGAGGATGGGCTCAGTCCGGAACGGGTTGGTCATGGCGATGTCGCCGCGGGTCAGCGTGTAACGATTACCGCGAAAGATGGCATCACCGCTCCGGAAGTAGATGTTGCCCACGGCTACGGGATTGGCCAGCGTTCCCTGCAAATGCAGGTCGATATCGGAGACCAGGCGAAGATCATGAGTTTCAATCCTGACTGGGCGGGTGGAAGCCAGGCCCACGTTGAGGCTGATGCTTGATGCGAAATTGGAGGGGCGCGACACGGATGGCCCCCCAAACAGTTTTGGCCCGGAGAGAAGGTCCGCAAGGTTGAGACTTTCATTCGCGAAGAGATTGCGAACGGTGATATTTCCGCTGATCTGGCCCTGCGCAGTGGTTCCAGCCAGGGTCAGCCTGCCCTCCAGGACGGATGTGAAATCGTTCGGATAGCGCACACGGACCTGGGAGAGATCGGCCCGGATTTGGTAACGGGGCGTTTCCTGCAAGACCAGAAAGCCTGTCAGGTTGACGTCGCCTCCGCCGACATTTCCTTTGAGCGAAGAGATGACGGCCCGCTCTCCCTGGAGCTTGATGGTTCCATTCAGTGCGTTCAGTCGGAAGGGGAAATCTGTGTACCCAAGTCCCACATCCTTAACCTGAATCTCACCGCTCAATTGCGGTTCGGCCAACGAGCCCTGCATTCGCACCTGCAGATCTGATTCTCCCGTGGCCTGAACACCGCTCGCCACCAGGCTGACCAATGTCGCGGCAGCCTGCCCTTTGGCGGAGATGTCAAGCGTAGGCGGGTGCCCAAGGTGGACCGACCCGCCCACTTCAAAGTTGGTGGAGGGTCCCCGCAGCCGAAACTGTTTGAGTTCCAGGGTGCTGTCGGCGTACCTGACCTCCACCGGCCCTTTGTTTGAAAGCATGAGGGAAGGGAAGTTGATTTGCAGTTGCTGGATTTGGCTGTCTCCGGCCAGCATACTCTTTCCCTTGACCGGGCCATCCACGGAGAAGGAGCCAGTGGCAGAAATCTCGGCTGCCATGGTGTGGCCGGAAAATTGTTCGATCCAGGGATCCAGGCGCCAGTTGGAGTACTGGCCTGAGAGATGCAAGGGCCAGTTGTCATGTGTTCCCACATTTCCAGCAAGCTCAAAATGGCCCGCCTGTCCTCCGCCTCCTTTGGCCTGCAACTGAATCTGACTCCCTTGCCAGTCGGCCTCTCCGTGGATGCTTCCCAGCGGCTGCCCTTTCCAGGCGAGTTCGGTAACTTCGATGCTTGAGTGCAGCCGCGCCTTATCAAACGCCCCTCCACCCTTCAGGTCAAAGCTGATGAGACCGGAGACCTGGGGTTTGTTTTCAGGTGCCGCCCTTTGGGAGTTGAGCAAGTGGATGTGATCCAGCGGAAAATCCTGGCCCTGTACATTGGCGGAAAATGTGCGCTGGACGGGGTTTACCTGCAGGCTTCCGCTTGCCCGTCCCCGGCCTTCCACAAGCTTGATTCCGCGGATTGTCCAGTTGGATTTTGTGGCCAGAATGTCGGCCGAGAGGGAATCGAACGGCACCCCTGCGAACTCACCTTTGTGAACGGAAATTTGCCCGCGGCCCGAGAGACTTTCAACCGTCCCCTCAGCTTGAACCTGGCCGGTGACGAGGCCCTCCATGGGAGGTTTCGCGTTCAGGGCTGCGCGCAAACCCGCTAACGGGGTTTCCTGCGCCGTCACGTGCAGCCGGACCGTGCTGTTGGGTTCGAGTTTCCATCCAATGAGGCCGATGTCGGCGTCCAGAGTCAGCAAACTATTGCCCAGCTTAAGCCGTCCGGATTGGACTCTGACCGCCTGGGGAGAAATCACAATGCCTGCCTGGAAACTGTCCCAGAGCCATCCGCCGTAATTGAAGGTTCCGGCGGTGAGCTGGCCCTCGATTTCGGGGTTTGAAAAGGTCCCTGATAGATTGCCTGCAAAGGCCGCCTGGCTGTGCAGCGTCACCGGCATGGGATTCCGGGTTTCGATCAGGACTCCAGCCGCAGGGCGCCATTCTTCGAAATCTGATGTCACAAATTTGACGGTCATGGAAGACCGGTTGTCGCCAAAAGCCCCCCGGGCTGCAACGGTAGAATGAGGAGTAGAGAATTCAGCGTCATGCAGCGTGAGCAGAACCTGGCGTCCCAGGTCGAGCGACCCTTGGGCATGGCCGGTCAGGGGGAGTCCGGGCTGCGCCGGTGCTTCTGGCGGACTAAATTGAAGGTCAAACTGGCTTTCGAGTTGGGAATATTCCCGCCAGGTTGCATTCAGGGAGCCGCTCATCAGGGCCCGGGGATGCAGAATCCCGATGGCCCTCGCAATGCCTGGAATTGCCTGCATCAAGGCGCTGAGGTCCAGGTGTTTGATCTGACTGTGCACAACAGCCTGGGGGCGGCGCGTTGCCAGGGACAAGGTGGCATCCCCTTGCGCTCTTGCTTTCATTTCCGCAAGTGTGAAGTTCGGAATTCGCAACCGGCCCCCGGCAAAGGCGTATTCCGCGGTAAGATTCAGGGTGCCAGGCTTGACTTCTGGAGTCTTCAGCTTCAGATCACGCGCCCGGACGCGGCCCTCCGCCGTAAAGCCCTTCGTGCCGTACGTTCCCTTTCCGTCAGCATAAAGATAACCGCTTTCAAGCGGGGTGATTTTGAGGGCCCGGGCAAGTTCCTGTAAGCCGCCCGTGATGCGGTATTCAAAATTTCCGGCAAGCTGCGGTGTCCAGCGGAAAGTGCCGGCAAGGTGTCCGCGGAGGTTTTCAATTTGCCAGGCTAAACCGGAAACCTGCACTTGGTTGGCAGAAAGCCTGAACGTCGTGGCGAACGAGAGATGGGGTAACGTCCTGTTTTTCCAGCCCAAAACGGCGTCGGACGATGCGATAGCGCCCAGATAATGGTGGTGCTGGCTGATGTGCAGTTGGATTACGACGTTACGTCCAGCCATCTGGAAGGGAATGCGCTGATTGTTCCAATGCACGGAAGTGTGGCTCAGAGTCAGGCGTTCGATCCCCAGGTTCAGCAGATCTTCCAGTCCCTGTCCGCTGCCGGGTGTGACGGCGGCGCCCGGAAGGTTCGTCGATCCGTCGGGATAAGTCCGGACGTAAAGTTCAGCCTGTTGCCACTGGAGGGAACGGAGTAAAAGCTGAAAGCGTAACAGGGACTTTGGGCTGACGCTCGCGGTGACGTCGCGGGCCGAGAAAAGCGGCCGCCCGGTCTCCTTCTCAAGTCCGTGAATTACCAGCCGGCGGGCATCAACACGGAGGTCGAGGGGGTGAAAATCCATCCCTGTTATGACAACTTTCCCGCCGGTCATCTCTGCCAGACTGGCTTCAATCCGGTGCTGGAGAAGGCTTCTGAACCACCCGGTGCTGGCCAGGCCGATGACCAGTGCGCAAAGGGCAAGAAGCCCCCCGGCGGCATAGATCAGCCCATGAACCAGCTTCGGCAATTTCAGACTTCTCAAATTCGCCCTCCGGACCTCTTCTCATT
>JAJYJL010000373.1 GCA_021789565.1 Acidobacteriota bacterium | reverse complement strand
CGCACCGTATGGCGCAGGTCAAATCGCGGAATCTGCTTTCGAAACTCTTTGACCAGCTCGCTCCACTCAGGCCGTGGCCCCACAAAGCTCATGTCACCCCGCAGGATGTTCCAGAGTTGAGGGAGTTCATCCATGGCGGTGGACCGCATCAGCCGGCCGACGCGCGTGATACGGGGATCTTTTTCGGTTGCCGGAACGGCGCCCCACTTCTTGTCCGAGTCAGCCACCATGGAACGGAACTTGTAGCTCACGAATTCTCTGTTGTTTTTTCCCACACGAACCTGCCGGTAAAAGACCGGGCCGCCGTCTTCCAGCCTGATGGCCACTGCAATGGCGGCCCAAAGCGGAAAAGACAGGATGAGTCCTACTGCCGAAAGGAAAATATCAAAAGTCCGTTTAGCCATGATCTACGCTCCTCTGATCTGGACGGTGTTATGAAGTTGTTATGAAAATGATGGAAATGAAACGCTCTGGCTCGGATGATTCATGACGCAGCAGGATCCCGTGAAAGGGCACGACTTCAGCCGTGCCCTTTCGCGGAAACATGAAGATGAAACTGGAGCTAAGCAGTAAAGAGGTTCTGGATGGCAACGATGATTGCTTTGTAATGCCAATCGAAAATTAAATGGCCGTCAAGCCGGCCAAAAAGATCGATCGCGCTCGCCTTCTCAAATGTCTTGTCAAGAAGCGAGTCGGGAAGTTTTGCAATCATCCTTCTGAAAAAGTAACCTGTCTCCAGTTCCCGGTTGAAGGTGGAGCGGCAGTAGGTTTCAAACGGACTCAAAGCCTGCTCAGAAAAGTTGTTCCGGCTGAAGGCGCGGGTGATAACATCGGCCGCCATTTCAGCCGAGAGCAGGCCGTAATAAATCCCCCCGCCGGTGGTTGTCTTGATGTGGCCGGCCGCTTCGCCAATCACCAGGACGCGGTCGGCATAACACTTGCCATGGGGCCACTGGGTAATCACTTTCTGGCTGACCTTGTACTGGTCGCGGCGGAGATGCGGCGCAATCTTTCCCATAAGCAATTTGAAAAAGGGGCGCGGGTCTTCGCTGCTCATCAGGCCCACCCGGACTCGCCCGTGGCCCAGAGGAATCTTCCACCCGAAGGCCCCCGGTGCCACGGCTTGCCCCACATAAATCCTGGTGGGACGCCACATGCCGTCCTTGCCTAAAGGGATGTCCGCCTGAATACCGCGCAGATAATCCCGTGGACGGACAAGCCCCAGCTTCTCGGTGAGAGAGCGGTTGACCCCGGAGGCGATAATCGCCGCGCGGGCTTTTTCATGCTCCTGCTCCCGGCCTCCCTTTGACCGGTATCGAACCACCACGCCCTGCTTTTTCTGCTCGATGGACTCTACAAACTGGCCGAGCCTCATTTCGGCACCCGCAGAAACCGCGCGGCTGGCCAGGTCACGGTTGAATTCTGCCTTGTTGACAACATGGGCCAGAGGTTCTTCACCGTTGTGCTGAATCTTCCGGCCGGCCGGAGAAATAGCCTGAACTTTCTTAATCGTATTCAGCACCGACGTTTTAGGAAGATCGAAGCGGGAAAAAGCCTCAATCCCGATGACCCCTGAACAAACAGCCCGTTCTCCGATTTCCCCCTGCGCATCAAAAAGGCTCACGTCAAGCCCTGCCGAGGCCAGCTTGTAGGCAGCATGAAGTCCTGCCGGCCCGCCTCCCACAATGATCAAGTCCTTCACTTACTTCCTCCGTCGGCTCCGCCTGCACTGCCTGATCTGTCTGAACTCACCGGGGCCGGCACTCCCAGTCGTAATGGATTCCCGGATCATCGAAGGCTATCCGGCCTTCGTCGGATGGATCGTAAAAATGGTTGGTAGCATAGAGAAGATGGGCAGGCTCAGTCCCAATAACTTTGTACCCATGGGCAACGCCTGGGGGAATTCTCACCTTCCAGGGGCGCTGTGCACCAATAAACAAGGTGTTCAGCCGGCCCCAACTGGGCGAACCCTCCCGAAGGTCACAGAGGAAGACCTGGAACATGCCGGCCAGAGGCGCCCACAGGTCGGTTTGCTCAAAATGATAGTGGATTGCTTTAATCACGCCGGGGTAGGAAACAGTGAATGACACCTGGATCTGATGGCCGCTGGCATCGGCGAACTCGTGTCCGATCCCTGAGTCGCCGAAGCGAAAAACCTCCGCAAAGCAACCACGGTCATCCGGCCAGGCAATGAAAGGTTCAATTTCCACACCAGCGATCAATCGCGAAGACTGTGGACTGGTGATCACATCCCCCATTCCGGCGTCTTCGTGGTGTGGCAGTACCAGCCGCATTCCCGCGCGCTCGCCCATCAACCGTTTCTCAGGCGGACTTTGAATACGCTGGTCGTTTCCTGATGACTTCGTCAGCATCATTCCCTCCGTCACGAACCTCCGCCAGATAACTTTCCAGTCCTGCCTGCCAGTGGGGCAGCGGTCCGAGGCCCAATGAATTGAGCTTCCGGCCGGCAAGAACAGAGTAGGCGGGCCTGGGGGCAGGACGGCCGCACTCCGATGTAGAGATGGGCAGCACCCGAACACCCTGAACGCCACTGAGTTCCAGGATCTTTCGTGCAAATTCAAACCAGGTGCAGCTTCCTTCTGCCGCCACATGATAAACACCGTATTCCCGTGTTGCCACAAGCTCCGCAAGCTTTTGCGCCAGGTGGCGCGTGTAAGTGGGCGAGCCCCGCTGGTCGTTGACAATTCGCAGCTCCGGCTGCTCGGATGCCAGCCGCAGGACGGTTGATACAAAGTTCTTCCCATAAGGCCCGTAAAGCCACGAAGTCCTGACGATGAAGTAGCGGTCAAGCGTCTCCTGCACATGCCATTCCCCTGCCAGCTTGGTCTTTCCATAAACGTTGAGGGGATTGGTTGGAGCGCTCTCGGTGTAAGGACTGTTCGCGCGGCCGTCGAACGCGTAGTCGGTGCTGGTATATAAAACGGCCGCTCCAACTCCCTTCGCGGCCTTCGCCACATTGAGCGTTGCGGCTTCGTTCGAGGCTTGAGCCTTCCGGGGGTCAAGCTCACAACCGTCCACATTCGTGAAGGCGGCAAGGTGAACCGCCAAGTCGGGCTTGTGAATCCGGAATGTTTCCCGCACAGCATTTTCGTCACTGAGGTCGCAGTTTCGCCGCGCGAGCCCGATGACCTCATGGTCCTCTTCGAGGAGAGGCACGAGGGCGCGTCCGAGCATCCCGGCCGCCCCGGTCACGAGGATACGCATTTGGCGGCTCCTCCGGGATTCTGTATCTTCCTCAAAGTCTCGTCCCGATGTTCGTACTGCTCCTGATAGTACGAACGGTAGGCCTGGTTCTGGATTCGCTCTCTCCAGCCGGCATTGGCTACATACCAGTCAACCGTGTCTGCCAAGCCTCCGGCAAAACTGACCTCCGGCTTCCAGCCCAGTTCAGTTTCGATTTTTGTTGTGTCCACCGAGTAGCGCCGGTCATGGCCGGGGCGGTCCTGGACGAACGTCAGCAGAGAATGGGGCTTGTGAAGGCGGTCCAGAATATGTCGGGCGATTTCAAGGTTCGGCCATTCCTGCCCCGCGCCGATGTTATAGACTTCTCCCGCGCGGCCGCGGTGCAGAACAGCGTCCAACGCCCGGCAATGGTCCTGAACAAAAATCCAGTCGCGCACCTGGAGGCCATCGCCATAGATCGGAATACTCTGGTCCGCAAGCGCCCGGGTGATCAGGAGCGGCATGAATTTTTCGGGAAACTGGTAAGGGCCAAAGTTGTTGGAGCAGCGGGTCACCATCACCGGAAAGCGGTAGGTCTGGAAGTAAGCTCGCGCCAGAAGATCGGAAGAGGCTTTGCTGGCCGCATAGGGGCTGCTGGGATCGAGGGGTGAATCTTCTTTAAACTTCTGGGCGCCGGGCGCGCTGCCGTAAACCTCGTCCGTGCTGACGTGAACAAAGCGCCTGACGCCGGCCTGGCGCGCCCCGGCCAGCATGGAATGGGTCCCCAGCACATTGGTCCTGACAAACGCGGAGCCGTCCAGGATGCTCCGGTCGACGTGGGATTCAGCCGCGAAATGAACCACCGCATCCACCCCCGTAGAGAGTGCCTGGGCCACCTGATCGTGGTCGCAAATATCCACTTTCAAGAATTCATGCCGCGGATTCGAAAGCACGTCGGAGAGGTTTTCAAGATTTCCGGAGTACGTAAGGTTGTCCAGGTTCAGAATGGAATAGGAAGGGTATTCCCGCAGCATATAGCGGACAAAGTGTGACCCGATAAAGCCCGCTCCTCCTGTGATGGCAATCTTCATTCCGTACTCTCTTATGGCTGTGGTTGGACTGCGGCAGCATCCTGCGCCGGCGCTTCCAGATCCACTTTGTTCGCGCCCGTTTCGGCGACAAGGTTTGTAGCGCTTCTCAAGGACTCAAACGTTCCGGCGTCGGTCCACCACCCGTCCAGAACGCTGTAGGTCAGGGTGCCTTCGTCCAGATAGGAATTATTCACATCGGTGATTTCAAGCTCGCCCCGCCGGGAGGGTTTCAATTCTTTGATCCTCTCAAACACGCTCGAATCGTAAAAGTAAATCCCGGTGACGGCATACGGGCTGGGAGGATCTTCCGGCTTCTCCTCGATCCGGATAATCCGGTCGCCGTCGAAAACCGGGACCCCAAATCGCTGGGGATAGGGGACCTCCTTGAGAATGATGTGCGCGCCTCTGGGCTGGCGCTCAAATCGTTCGGCCGCCTGCGCAACGTTGCCCTCGATGACGTTGTCACCCAGAATGACGCAGATTTTATCCCCACTCGCAAAGTACTCCGCCAGTTGCAGCGCGGCAGCGATGCCTCCTTCGCCTTCCTGGTAAGTGTAGTTCAGGTGGCGAAGGCCAAACTCCTTGCCGTTGCTCAGCAGGCGGAGAAAGTCGCCTGAGTTGTGCCCGCCCGTCACAATCAGGATCTCCGTAATCCCGGCATTGATGAGCGCCCGAATGGGGTAATAAATCATGGGCTCTTTGTACACCGGAAGCAGGTGCTTGTTGGTGATCTTGGTCAGCGGAAAAAGACGAGAACCTGTCCCTCCAGCAAGAACAATCCCTTTCAAATTGCACCTCCTCTTTCGGATATGGGTCGTGGACGGTTTGAGCCGGGAAGGGTTGATAAACCCACGCAGACAGCAAACCAGGCCGCGTTGGCCGGAATGTGAAGATTGAAATCCACAAAGCTGTGGATGAGCAATCCGCACACGCCCAGCGCTGCTCCCAGGCGAATCCAACCCGCTTCCTGTTCCAGGCGCCGGCGCAGGTTGCTGAACGCCAGACGAAAGAACAGGATGAGGGCCCCGAGAATGATCAGCCCTCCCACAGCCCCGGTTTCAGAAAGGGCTTGAGCATAGTCATTGTGAGCATACGGATAGAGCTGATTCGTGGGAAAACTTTGATAGGCTGGAAAAATCGAACCGAAGCTGCCGAGACCTGTGCCCAGCGCCGGATAGTCCCGGAAGATCAGCAATGCATCGAACGCCACATGCATCCGGTCGCCATAGGTCGCTTCCGGCGCGTTCACAAAATCGCCAACCGTCCCCAGCCGATGGGTAACCGTCTTGGGAGCAATCCAGAAGAAGAAGGCTGTGGCAGCCACCAGACCCATCATTCCTACCAGCAGATGCCGGCGGGAATTGCCGTCCGGCAAACGTCTCCAGAAAATCCAGGCGAAAATCAGACTTTCTCCGAGGAACGCAACAAACCCTCCGCGAGAAGCTGACAACAAGAGGGAACAGATAGCAACGCAAAGGCCAAAAGCCAGAAACACCCTTTGCGAATCATACCGGGGCCTCGAAAGAACATAGGCAGCCGCGATCGGGATCAGCATTTCCATCAGTCCCGCGAAGTCATTGTGGTTAACGTAAGGACCGAAGATACGGCCGCGGGATTTCACAAGCCAGTATATCATTCCCTGGCTGGAGAAATATTGCAGGATGGCAAAAAGCCCCATGAGGAAGGCATAAGCCGTGACTGCGAATCCAACCGTCCGCCATGTCTGGCCCGAAGATTCGGCAAAGAGCTGGCCCGCCAGGAAGAACAGAACAACGTCCGTAACCAGTTTGATCAGGGCTTCCCGTGTTTCAGAACTGTTGATGGTGAAATGGCCAAGGTATTGAACCACTCCCAATAAAAGGAACAGCGCAGCAGGCACATAAAGCGGCGACCAGATGATTCTGACGGTCCGCCGCCCGGCGTTTCCAACGGCCCAGAGCGTCAACGCGGCAAAGGCCAGGATGTAGAGCGCCGCCCACGCCCAGGGCTCGACGGCGCCAAAGGCAAAGGGCGACACCAAAAGAGTTGCCAGCAGGAGAGCCCGCGCGCGTGAAAACCATCGGGTTCCTGCCAGGGCTGCCGATTCTTCCTTACGGAACGAAACAGGGAGGAATTCTGCGCTGCTGGTTGAGGCGCTCATGATGAAGGTGCCGAGGCTTTCAGGGCTGGCCCTTTCGAGGCTGCGTCTTCTCTCAAGTCGACGGCATCCACCCAGAAGCTGCCGGTGATATCCGAAGGAAACGACAAGCAGCGGGGCCGCCAGATTGAAATCTGTACCAGGCGGGTTGCAGGACCCGTTGAAAAGGTTACGCTCACCGGGTGCCAATTCGTTGTTCCTACGGTGCCCTCTGTTGAAACATCCAGGCAGCGGGAACATTTTGGGTCCGTCACCCGAAGACGTGGGCCGCTGTTCGACGAGATATCCTCCGACCGCACAAAAGCCTGAAGACGGTAGGAGCGGTCCGGGGCCACAGGAACAATCTGAAACAGAGGCTCATTGTTGTCATTCCGGCTGACAGTGAATATGACTCTTGCGGACCTATTTCCCGCATAAGGCCCTGAATCGTCAAGATCGACCCTCGTGTAAGGCTCGCTGCGAACACGCCAGCCGAAGCCCATCTCCAAAAGCGGCCCTTCGAATCCGCTATTGAACACCAGGTTGCCATCAGAATCAGCCGGGGGTTTCCTGATGATTCCGTGCGACTCCAGATCCCGCCAGGCGCTGACCGCTTCCTGATCCTGGCCCTGGCGGATTAGCCATTCAAGGTAAGGGCCGGCCAGCGAAAGCGGAAAAGTCTTATTCATGGCGAAGGTAGCCTGCCAGACAGGATAAGCTTCGGCTCCTTGCCCGTGGTCCACGAGATAATTGATAAACGAGAAATTGAGTTGCGGGTCTTCCCGGTTCGCAAGGACCCTTCGAAAAACTTTCCCTGGATCGCCTACGTACTTCAGGCAAAGGCGGAAAGTTTCAGGAGCATATTCGGGGTCCATCTCTAGCAATTTTCGAAACTCCTGCAAAGCTTCGTCCGCACGGCCATGGGCCAGTTCATCGTTGGCGGCATTCCATCGGTAGCGGGGCGTCGTCGGGGCCAGCGATAAGGTGCGCTGCATAGCCCGGTCG
>JAJYJL010000372.1 GCA_021789565.1 Acidobacteriota bacterium | reverse complement strand
TCCATTCAGCCCCTCAATCCGGCCGATGACATTAAGCGAATTCTTGTCAACTTCTAGAACGGTCACAGTTGTGCAGCAGCGATTGCCACCCGAATAGACTCCGACCACCAGGTCGGGCTTGCGATTATTAGTGAGGTCACGAAGATAAATTGGACGTGGCCGGGAGTTTCGAACCGGCAATCCCTGTCGCCCCGCGAAATCATAAAGCGCAGTCCAGGCATCACGGGCGCCTTCCAGAGTATCCACCTGATAGGCAATCTGATTCTCACTGTTGTAGATAACCAGCCGACCCGGGGCAAAACCGAGGGTCACGGAATTGGACCTGTAGAGTGCTGCGCGAAATTGCCGGTCAAGTGGAAATGTCTCAATCCGCTCAAAGAATTGCTCGGCCGAAGCTGCTGCGTTCCTGAGGGCCGACGGCTTCCAATCGCGCTGAAGCCCCAGCACAAAAAGGAACACCATGAGCGCCAGCAGCGCCGAGATGATGAATTCGCCCTTTCGCATTTCAGCAGTGAACTCTCCGGAAGGGTTCGGGCTTTGCTTTCAGCCTCATCTTTAGCTATTTAACCATGTGCAACGCAGATTGTCATGGATGGGAGGGATTACGTTCATGGCTCCTTGTGCCGGAATGAATCGAGGACCCATACATCTTCCAGTTCCTTGTGGCGAAGGACATACGTATTTCCGTCATCGGCCCTCACTTTAAAGCAACGATACCCTATGCCATACCATTGATCGAGAACCTCCACCACCTGATAGGTGCGGGGATTCTCCTCATTAGCTCTGAAACGGAGAGGCCGTTCGTCGGCCCTGTAGCCGGCGTAACATTCAACGTGGAACGTCATCGGCATCGGAGACCTCTGGCATTACATGGCCAGCTCGCGGCGAATAGACTGGGCGTATTCATCGGCAAAGGCAATCGGCTGGATGGTGATTCCTGCCTCTGTCAGAATACTCTGCGAAAGAGTGGCGGCTTCATCTTCCTTCGAAGCCAAGTCCTCGACTACCGCCGTCAAATCGGCAGGTTCGCTGTGGCGAACGTGGTCCATGGTATAAACAAGCACCTTGGCGAGTTCAATGTCGCGTTTGAGCGAAAGGGAATGAACAAGCTTGATGTGGCCGTCAGGCTCTCCCGCTGTTTCCAGCGGGCGGTACCCGAAATCAAAAGTAAAGGGATCGCCGGAATGAGTCCAGCGCGAGGCCCGAATGTTCCGCTCAAATTGAGGCAGGTTCCACAATCCGGCGCGGACAAATGAAAGACGTAGCCGCTGCTTGATCCGCACCCGTGTGTCAACAGGGAGAGGTCCTTCTGTTCGAGCGCCCACGTACCGCTTGAAAAGGTCCTGAATTTCCGCTGCCGGGTCCCGCAGCAGGCAGGACCTGACCGGAGCAATTTGCACCAGGTTCGAAAAAGATTGCTCCATCCATCCTACATAGGAGTCCAACTCGTCGCTGTGCTCATCGATCTGCTGCTCGAAATCCTGTTGTAATTCCCGCAGAAACTCCAGATCAGCCTGTGGATGGAAACGCTTGATCCGGCGGAAATCATCGGTAAAAAGGCAACCCATGTAATTCTCCTCAGGGCTGTGCAGGAACAGGCCGATATTCAGTAACTCGCCCCGGGCAATATCCGGCACATATTGCACCAGATAGAGTGAGCACCGCTTTAGATTTTCCGTATCAGCCATAACAAGCACTCGGGCTCGACGGGGCCCTGTTTACAATCTAGTCCCAATTGGGAAACGGCCTCAACGAACTCTCTCTGGCTTCGATAATAAGCTGGCGCACGCGGCGCCGGCGCTCAAAGAGCCGCTCCGCAAGCCGTGAAATTTGGTCAGGGTCGCGGCCACACCACTCCAGCGGCACCTCGCGAAGGCACTCTTCCAACTCGGAAGACCGGAGATTTTCGATTCGCGACAGATACGGCTCAAATGATTGGAGTCCCCGGACGGTTTCATAAACAAGGCGTCGAGGATAAAGACTTCGAATGGGGCTGTCGGGAAAGTTCCATTCGCCATCGTTGAAGCAAAAGCCGTGGTCAATCAGGGTTGCACAGTAATCGCTCCCCCTCTGTTCGATGTCACGGTAGAAAATCACCTGGCGGCCGTCGCAGTTGCACGTCCACTTGTCCAGTACGTAGGCCCCGAGAAAAATTGATGACAGATTAGTGACCTTGCGCAACAACCGGTCTGGAAGGAAATCTACAACGAGCGTCTGGCTCGGAACGCCCGGAAACTTCGAACCGAAATGCAGTCCCGCAGCACACGGCTCTTCGTGTCCGGCTGTTTCAAATTTCAGGAGCGGTGCCCCCGAAATAAGGTTTTGCGAGACCTGCACGAAGGCGCAGTCAGGAACCGGAAGCCGGATAAGTGTTGCAAAGCGGCTGGCCAGCATCTCATTTGCCAGGATGCGGACGTGTTGAGGATTGTTACTGAACTTGACTACGTAGGCCTCTCCGTCATCGCAGCCCATCAGAAATGGCTGCGAGCCACCACGCATCCGCCGGATGAATTCTATGGCTTCGACCTTCCGGACCGCATCAAATCCGGCCAGGCTGGATTGTAAAGTGGGTGAAGGATCAAAAGTGCTGCCCGCTGGGCGAGTTCCACAGCCGGAGTTTCCGAACCTTTCGTCCATCCCTGGAGTGTGTTTCTCAAACCCTTCTGCAGATTTGTTTCTAACTCCTCGGAAAGCAGTTCAGCGAGTAAGCATGGTCCTTCGACGCCTTCCCGCAGCAAAACTACAAGAAAAATGAACAGTGGTCCAGATGAAGGCTGAGGGTATCGCCACCAACCTGCTTTCCGCCAATACAAACTCCATGCTCCTGGCAGTTGGGCACACCGAGCTGTCAACGTCAGCGGCGGCCGCGCGGCTTTTTACGGGAAGCAGGCTTCCTGGCCCCTTTAGATTTCCCAGGCTTTCCGGTTTTCTTTGCCGCCTTCGCGGGCTTTGCCGACTTCTTGGCTTTTGTCGGTTCTTTGGTTCTCGCTGATTTCTTAGCTTTTGTTGGCCTTTTGGCCTTTACCGACTTGCTGGGCTTGGCCGCTTTTTTGGGCTGCGCGGTCTTCTTAGGCTTTGCTTTCGCCTTCCGCGCCTTGGCCCGAGGCGGCCGACTGACGGTGGCAAGAGCAGGCGGAGGAGGCGTGGGTGCCGCTGGCACTTCCAATTCTAAAGGCTCAACCTCTACATCCTCGGACTCATAAGAGATTTCTTCGTCCAGATCTGCAAGGTCCTCGCCAAATGATTCCCCTTCAAGCTCCTTTTCGGAGTTGGAGGGGAGTTCATCTTCATAATCCTCGAATTCTTCCCCAAGCTCATTTTCGTCTTCGTCGAACTGCATGGGATCCTCCTCTTGAGATCTTCTCCAGTCAGTAATAAGGCTCCGGCCGTTTCATGCAATGGGCGCCTGAAAGCAAAGCCCTCATGGGCCAGATGTATAACACTGGGCACCCGCTGTCAAGAGACTTCTCGCCTGTTTAGTTTTACGGCTAGTCCGAGACCCGGTACAAAGCCAGGACCTGGCCGGGGACAATCACCGATCCATCCAGATGATTCCACTCGCGGATCTGGGCGACCGTCACCTTGAAATGGTTTGCAATGACCGTCAGTGTGTCACCGCGGCGAATCCGGTAGTGGTAAACAGAACGGCGATTCTTGCTGGCAGGGTGATTGGAAGCGACCTCCGTCGCATGACTCGTAGCGCCGATTTTCAACGTTCGGCCGGCGATAATGTTGTGCCCACTCAGGTTATTCCAGCCGCGAAGGTCATCGACGCTTACATGGAAATGGCGGGCGATACCTTCGAGCGTGTCTGCTCTCTGGATACGGTAAACGCGAACGCCGCCGCGCACTTCGGTCTTGTATTCGGCCCCACGCTCAGGCTCCTCGATTGTACGCCCAAACACCAGCAAGGTTCTTCCGGCGACGATCACCGAACCCCGCAGATGGTTCCAGCGGCGAAGGCTTGCGACACTCACATGAAAACGGCGGGCGATGGCGCCGAGCGTATCACCGCTCCGGATTCGGTAACGGTAATAACGGCCCCTTCGATAGATAGGTTCCCGGCCGGGAGGAAGAGGAAGGATCAGGTGGCTGCCGGTTTCCGGGTCGTCGCCCGGGTCAAGATGATTGGCTTCCGCGAGGGCGGTACGCGTCACCCGATACTTTTGCGCAATGGAGGCAAGAGTGTCGCCGTTCTCCACCTTTACGGCCCGCCACCAGATACGCTTTGAGGGAGGCACTTCCGCAATTCGCTTCTCATACAAACCCTTGGTCCCATGAGGAAGGTTGAGCACGTAAGGGCCCTGATTCAGCGGAGTAGCCCACGTCAAAAGACTCGGATTAAGCCTCTCCAACTCTTTGACAGGCTGGTCCAGAAGTTCGGCGACGAGCCGAAGGTCGGTCGGAACCGTAACAACCACTCGATCGGGATCCAGCGGAGCATCAGGCGGAACCTCGAACCCATAAGCACTAGGATCTTTGGCAATCAACGCCGTGGCGATGAAAATCGGAACATAGTTCTGGGTCTCCTGCGGCAAGGCATGTAATTCTCGGAGCTTCCAATAATTCGCATAACCTGTCCGTTCAATTGCACGCTGGACGTTCAACGGGCCGGCGTCATAGGCGGCCATGGCCAAGTACCAGTCCCCAAACTCCTTATAGAGGTCTCTCAGATGCCGGGCTGCAGCGTCCGTCGATTTTAGCGGGTCTTCGCGCTGGTCTTCATACTGATTGAGTACGAGCCCATATTCCCGGGCGCGTGATGCCATGAATTGCCAGATACCCGTAGCACCGGCCTTGGAAACAGCGTGGGGATTGAAACCGCTTTCCGCCGCCGCGAGGTAGATCAGATCCCGCGGCAATCCGTACTTGCGGAGAACACCAGAGATCATCGGCCCGTACATTCCGGCCCGCTTCAGAATATTCTCAATGTACTCCTGCCCTCCATTTTGAAAATACGTGAGGAAGCTCAGCACGTAGTCGTTTGTAACCAGCGGAAGGTCTGAACGGACTGAAATCAACTCCTGCTCGGCGCGTTGCCTCACCCTGGGATCTACAGGGAAAGTGAGCTCTGCAAAAGATTCGATAGGCGGGGGCTCATAATCGTGCTGGCTCAAGGTATCACCGTTGGCCGACGCTGAAGCCTCAAGCCCGTAAGTATTTTCGACAAGTTTGTTAAATTCTGTGTTAAGCCGACTGTTGTTTTGGATGTCCTCCCCGGACTCCAGCAACAGGCTCAAGGCCCTATCAAAATCCTGCTTAGCCTGTTGCAGGTTCCCAGCGCGGTATTCCTTGATGCCTTCGCCGTAGACGGCATCAACCTTCGTAATCAGGGAACCGACCGGGTCAGGAGCCACCGGCTTCACCGAGACGGCGGGAGGCGCTGTCTTTGCGCCAGAGGGCTGGACCGGAGGAGGAACATTCGAAACCGGAGGTGAAACTACAACTTTCTTGTTGCCGGAGCTGCACGAACCCAATAAAGCCACCCCAGCCAAAATAAGGAAAACCAGTCTGCTTTTCTCCAACGTTTCCTGCCTCTCAGGCCGCTTTCTTCTGTCCCGCCCGCCCGGTAAACAACATAGGCAGATTTTACGTAGGCACGCCGTGTAAGGTCAACTCAAAAGCCAAAATAACCACAAAATGGTATTGCCTCCTGAGCGGATCTGGCGAACTAGCGGAGAGTCAGATCGGCGCGGTCCATAGCGAAGCTGGTCGGTCGCACTGGGGTTCGGTTATAATCAAAGCTTATCGGGGCGACACAGCGCCTACTGTCTGATTTCTGCTGCCATCAAGCATAGGTATACATGCGAAACCCTCTTCGACCCCTGTTCCCGTACCTGGCTAAGTACAAGAAGGGTTATGTGGTTGGCTTCGTCACGCTCATCATCACCCAGCTTGTGGGCGTCACCATTCCCCTGGTTATCAAAGAAGTATTTGACGCCTTGACGAGCGGCGTCACCGCACAAAGGCTCGCTTTTCTTGCCTTGCTCCTGCTGGGAATTGCGCTGGCAAAAGCGGTTTTTCAGTTCTGGATGCGCTGGATCCTGATCGGGATTTCGCGTGACATAGAGTACGACCTCCGCAACGACCTCTTCAAGCACCTGATGCACCAGGACACCCGTTATTACAACGAACATCGCACCGGCGACCTGATGGCGAAGCTGACTAACGACCTGAACGCCGTCCGCAATATTGTGGGGCCGGGCATCATGTACTCTGCCAACACCGTGGTCACCGGGATCGTTACAATAGCCCTGATGGCCCACCTGGACTTGCACTTGACGCTGCTGGCACTGGCGCCTCTGCCACTGGCTTCGATTGCCGTCAAGTTCTTCGGACAACGGATCCATGAGCGTTTTGAAAAAATCCAGGCAATGTATTCGGAGCTAACCGAAAAGGTGCGCGAAAACCTATCTGGTGTCCGGCTGGTCCGGTCCTTTCGCCAGGAAGGTCCCGAAATACGTCAGTTCGACCGCATGAACCAGGTCTACGTGGAAAAAAACAAACGGCTGATCTGGATCACAAGCTTTCTGTGGCCCGCTCTGGCGCTGCTTTTCGCAGTTTCCTTTTTGCTGGTTCTGGTTGTCGGGGGAGAGCATGTACTGTCTGGGAAGATAACTATAGGGACTTTTGCTGCGTTCAACATCTATCTCATGAACCTGATCTGGCCGATCATCGCGCTTGGGTGGGTAACCAATATTATCCAGCGCGGCCTTGCTTCAATGGGGCGATTGTGGACTATCTTCGCTGCCCACCCCGCCATTGATGACCGCCTGGTCCCCCGAAATCCCATCCGCGAGCTCAAAGGTGAAATCGAGTTCCGTAGCCTCACGTTCGCCTACAGCGGATTCCCGATTCTCAAAGACATTAACCTGCATATTCCGGCCGGAAAAACCGTTGCCATCGTGGGCGCAACCGGGTCCGGCAAGACAACCCTAGCGGCGCTGGTTCCCCGCCTGTTTGACGCACCGGAGGGAGCAGTCCTCGTGGATGGAGTTCCGGTGCGCCATGTGCCACTCAAAACTTTGCGGTCGAACATCGGGTTTGTCCCGCAAGAAACCTTTCTGTTCAGCGATTCAATCCGGGAAAACATCCGGTTTGGAGTTCCCGGTTCTCCGGATGGCGACGTGGAACACGCCGCCGAGGTTTCCAACATCCTGCCGGAAATTCTGAGTTTCCCCAAAGGGTTTGAATCCATGGTGGGAGAACGCGGTCTGACCCTCTCCGGCGGCCAGAAGCAGCGAGTGGCCATCTCACGGGCTATCATCCGCGACCCGCGCATTCTGATCCTTGATGACGCGCTCTCGAGCGTTGACACTTACACAGAAGAAAAGATCCTGCGGCACCTGACCGAAGTGATGGCCGGAAGAACGACGATACTGATCTCTCATCGTGTC
>JAJYJL010000371.1 GCA_021789565.1 Acidobacteriota bacterium | reverse complement strand
CAGCATTTGGGACTGGGCGAGCAACGATCAGGGGACGGAGCCGGACGTGGTGATGGCGAGCGCCGGCGACGTGGCGACGGCGGAGGCGCTTGCGGCCACTGCCATCTTAAAGGAGAAGTTTTCAGACCTGAAGATCCGTTTCGTCAACGTTGTGGATCTGTTCAAACTCCAGCCTTCCACCGAGCATCCTCACGGCCTTGCGGACCGGGACTTCGATACGCTCTTCACGACGGACAAGCCCATCATTTTCAACTTTCACAGTTATCCTTGGCTCATCCATAAACTGGCCTACCGGCGGACTAACCATGCGAACCTTCACGTGCGTGGTTATAAAGAAAAAGGCAGTATCAATACACCACTGGAGCTGGCCATTCTGAACCAGGTGGACCGCTTCAGCCTGGCGATTGACGTGATTGACCGCGTGCCCAGGCTCCAGAGATCCGGGGCGCATGTCAAAGAGTGGCTCCGCGACCAGATTACGGATTGTTCGGTCTACGCCCGCGAGAACGGAGTTGACCGGCCTGAGGTGACCAATTGGAAGTGGCCGGTTTAGGCGGTAAGCCATCAGCGGTCAGGAGCCATCAAGAAACGGCGGTGGCCCCCCGCTTTGGATTGCTGAGAGCTGATCTTTGATAGCTGAAGAATGAACATTCTGGTGCTCAATTGCGGCAGTTCGTCGGTGAAGTTTCAGTTGATCGAGACCAGTCCGGAACAGATGGCGGCGCGGTCGGACCGGGTGCTGGCGCGGGGCGCGGTGGAGCGGATCGGGGAGTCCGAAGCGCTACTGAAAGGACGCGTCGCAACGAATGTTCCCGAAAGCAAAAAGGTGAAAGCGCAGGACCACCGCTCGGCGCTCCACGCAGCATTTGAATGGATGATGGCGCAGGGCGTCCTGAAAGATCCGGACGCGATTCAGGGCGTGGGCCACCGAGTGGTACACGGAGGAGAATACTTTCATCAATCTGTCGTGATTGACGATGCGTCGCTCTTGCGGATTCGGGTGTGCAATGATCTTGCGCCCCTGCATAATCCTAAGAACTTAGAAGGCTACTTTGCCAGCCGGGAGCGCTTGCCCAAGGCCATTCATGTGGCTGTGTTCGATACAGCATTTCATCAAACGCTGCCTCCACGCGCGTATCTTTATGGCCTCCCTTGGGCGTGGTACGAAGGAGCGCACATTCGACGTTACGGTTTCCATGGCACATCCCACCGCTACGTCATGAATCGCTTTGCCAGCCTGCGGCGGTCTTCGGCAGGCGCCTTTAAACTCATCACCTGTCATCTCGGCAACGGCAGCTCGGTGTGCGCGATCGAGCATGGGAAATCAGTGGACACCTCGATGGGATTTACGCCACTCGAAGGTCTCTTGATGGGCACTCGTGCCGGAGATCTCGGCGCGGGGGCCCTCCTTTACATCCTCAAACTCTTCGGCCTGAGCCCACAGGATGCCGAGACTATCCTCAACGAGAAAAGCGGAATGCTCGCTTTGTCCGGAGTTTCTGAGGATATGCGGGAGGTCCTCGAGGCGGCCCGAGAAGGCAACACGCGCGCCAGGGTTGCCGTGGATGTCTTCTGCTATCGCGTGGCAAAGTATATCGGGGAGTACTTCGTCGCGCTAGGCGGTGCCGATGCCCTCATTTTTGCCGGCGGAATCGGCGAGAATGCGCCGGAAATCCGGACGCAGATTTGCCAATCGCTGGCGGTCCTGGGCGTCCAGTTGGACAACGGAGCAAACGATCGAGCGGTGGGTGCCGAAATAGAAGTCAGCCGCCCGGAGTCACGCCTCTCCATCTGGGTGATTCCTACCGACGAAGAGCGCTTGATCGCCCACGACACGCTCCGCTGCATCCTGGGCATCCCATGCGTATGACTTCGAATGGAGAGCCTTTTCTGAGTACTTGTGGCGAAGAGACGAACCCGCCTGCCGTTCTCAAAATCGTGCTGAGTGCACGGACCAAACCCGTGCCTTCAAATCGAGCGGAGTCTTCTTCCTCTCCGCAATTGACTTACACCTTAAACGGTGCGACGGGTTACATTCTCGAATGTCTCGACGACTCCCCATCGGTTACATTTAACACGTCTCGATACACTCTCTTGACTCTTTGGAAATGGACGGCGTAGAATGCGCAAAGATAGAGGGGCATCAAATGAGGCATGCGAGTCGCCGAGGGGTTTCCCTCGCGCTTATTGTGGGATTGAACGTAGCCTGGCTATATGCTGTAGTTTGCACGTCCCTCTGCGCCGCGGGGGTCTGCCCTAACGAAACGACCCAGGCAATGAGTGGGCACTGTCACCATCAGCAGACCCCGGTCCCAAACCAGCAAAGCCCTGGTCATGAGCAGAATTGCCATTGGCATGGTCACCCCACTGGCGGTTTTTTGGTCGCGGCGGGCAGTCAAGTTGCTCCCGACGTTCAGAGTTTGGCCGGTCGTGTACTTCCATTGGCATCCTTAATCCCGGCTGCTGATCCCCCTCTTTCCCCTCTGGATACTTCTTCGCATTCGCCTCCCGGCTTTAGCACCGGACGCATAATCTGTCAAAAGCAATCCCTCCTTCGCATCTAGTGCCATTCCAACTTATGGTGGCTCAGGCGCAATAACTGAAATCAAGCCCCGGCGGGCCGTGTGACGTGGGCTGCATTTAGCTGGATATAGCTGGAACGGGGCTAGCCGTAGCCTTCGCTTGGGCTGCGTACGCGCCGTGGCACAACCCTCATCATCTCTGTCTCTCCCCGCGGCTGAGGAACACGTTGCCGCTCGGCAGGGACGTATTACGGTGAGAATCAATCGAGAAAACAGGAGGAGATTGGCATGCAAAAATTCGTCTTTGGAATAGTGACGGGGCTTGCTCTAGCGATCGTCGCCGCGTTCGTTATGGGGATGGGAGTCCTCATGTATGTGGAGCAGGGATATGTTGACCCGCGCGCGGACATCCCACTTTCCGCGTTCGAGAAAAAACACGCGATGGAGGCCCTGGATGCGGCGCTCGATCGGTACGCTCCCAAACAAAAGAGTCCCATCCAACCAACGGCCTCGAACCTGAGCCAGGGAGTGAAGCTCTATGGGACGTACTGCTCCAGATGTCATGGGGCGATGGACAAATCGGAGACCGCGTGGCGGGTCCGCCTCTATCCTCCGGCCCCGCAGTTTCCCAAAGAGCCGACCGACATGGAGGAATTCGCGAATTTTTACGTCATCAAGCACGGGGTTCGATGGACGGGCATGCCAGCGTGGAGCGGCGAGTTGAGCGACCAGCAGGTCTGGACGCTGGTGACGTATCTCAACGAAATGAAAAAATCCGTCGCCCCGATGCCGGGGATGAGCCATGGCACAGACCCAGCCAGCGCGGGGTCCTTGAAAAAAGGAGGAAAGAAATGAGCAAAAGCCGAAGAGAATTTTTCCGTCAGAGCCTGCTGGGCGCAGGTTTGACAGCTTCCACGAAGGCCTGGGCGAAGCAGGAGGGCCGGTCCCATACTCAGCAGCCGATGCCGATGAACATGGGCAACATGCCCATGCCCATGACTGAGCCTAAGCCGAAGCACGCAGAAACCCTGCTCACGCGATCGCCGATCGAGGTGGGGCATCTTATGGTCGAAACTCCGGACATTCCTCCGCAACTTTCTTACACACTGGACAATGGCGTTAAGGTGTTCCACTTAATTGCCGAGCCCGTCAAGCGCCAGCTCGTGCCGGGCAAGACCATTGACGCCTGGGGGTACAACGGCAGCGTGCCGGGGCCTACGATCCAAACCGTCCAAGGCGACCGGGTGCGGCTCATCGTGGACAACCATTTGCCTGAAGCGACTTCCATGCATTGGCACGGCTTTGAAATTCCCATCGATATGGATGGCGTGCCGGGAGTGACGCAAGATCCGATTCCGCCTGGTGGCCGCTTTGTGTACGAGTTCACGCTGCACCAGGAGGGGACCTATTTCTACCACTCGCACATGGCCATGCAGGAAATGATGGGGATGATCGGACTGTTCATCATGCACCCGAAGGACCCCTACAGGCCGCGTGTGGACAAGGACTTCGGGCTGATCCTTCAGGAGTGGGCCGTTCTGCCGAATAACTCCGTTCCGAATACGCTCTCAATGGAATTCAACTGGCTGACGATCAACGGCAAGTCAGGGCCGGCAACCACTCCGCTGATTATGCGGCTGGGGGACCGTGTGCGCATCCGGTTTGTGAATCTTGGGATGGACCATCACCCGATGCACCTGCACGGCAACACGTTCTATGTGACCGGAACCGAGGCCGGCCGCGCTCCGCAAAGCACATGGCGGCCTGAAAATACTGTTCTGGTCGGCGTGGCGCAAGCTCGTGACATCGAGTTCGAGGCCAAATATCCAGGCGACTGGATGCTCCACTGCCACCTGCCCCACCACATGATGAACCAGATGGTCTCGATGGTCGGACCCATGATGGAGACCGGCCACGGGATGCGCACCGGCATGGGCATGGAAGAAGGTATGGGGATGTTGCGGCAGGGGAGCGCGATGTCGGAGGAAAACGGACCGAGCCTGGGTCGAAGCATCGGCATCGGCGCTGACCACGAGAAGCCGACAACCAACATGCCGCTTCCCGCGCCCGCTGCAAAGGGTATGCCGGAAATGAGCCACGAAATGCAAAATATGCCAGGGATGAGTCACAACATGCAGAACATGCCCGGCATGAACATGCAAATGGAAAACAAGAACCCCGCGCTGGTTCCCGGCTACCCGCAGGACATGTTTATGCCCATGGATGAAATGTTTGCGAAGCCTGAAACCTACGGCCTGCGAAAAGGCTGGAGCGGCGGGGTAATGGGAATGATGACGCTGGTCCGCGTCCTGCCACCTGAGCTTTACGACAAGATTATGGAGCTCAGGAAGCAGCAGCCTAACCAGCAGCCGACGACGCCGTCCGGAATGCACCATCACCCTCGCGGGTAACCGATGTTGGCGGCAGGGCTAGATTCACCAAGTTCAAAAGAGGAGAAGCGCATCATGATGTATCAAAAGAAAAATTTCCTGCCCGTTTTTATTGCTGTGATCATCACGCTGGCGGCGCCAGCAATCCTGGCCGCGCAGTCCGCCGGCACGGCCCGGCAGCCCGGCACTCAGACAACCCGTCCCGAGGCCGCGCTGACGATCGAGGAGCTTGAACAAATGGCTTTGCAGCGCAACCCGACGCTTGCGCAGGCGCAGGCGGACGTCCGCGCTTCCCAGGGGCGAAAGATTCAGGCGGGTCTCTATCCGAATCCGGTGATTGGTTATGAAGGCAGAGAAATTTCGTCAGGGCCAATTATTCGGGGCGGTGAACACGGATTTTTTGTGCAGCAATCCATCGTCACTTTCGGCAAACTGGGCCTCAGCCGGAAAGTCTTTGCGCAGGAGCAGGCTCAGGCGGAATCTGTAGCGGCGGCGCAGCGCCAGCGCGTGGTGAATGCCGTCCGCCTGGCTTACTACGAAGCACTGGGGGCGCAAGAACTGGTGCAAGTTCGGAACGATCTGGCGGGCATCGCTCGCCGCGCGGTCCAAACCTCCGGGCAACTGCTGAATGTGGGCCAGGCCGACCAGCCGGATGTGCTGGAAGCGTCGGTTGAAGCCCAGCGCGCTGAACTTGACCTTGTGGCCGCGAAGAATGACCAGCAGCGTGTCTGGCAGCAGTTGGCGGCCACGGTGGGCAATCCATCGCTCCCGCTCACGCCCCTAGCAGGCAGGCTGGACGATTCCCTCCCGCAGGTAGATGAGCAGCAGGCGCTTGATAAGCTTCTGCGAGACAGTCCCGAAGTTAAACTTGCCGAGGAAGGAATAACGCGGGCCGAGCTTGCTCTCAAGCGCGCGAAAATCGAGTCTAGGGCCAACATCCAGGTTGGAGCGGGCCTCGATTACAACCGCGAGCTATTGGGCGAAGTGGGTGCCCGGCCCGTGGGATGGGAGGGATCGGTCCAGGTAGGCGTGCAGATCCCGATCTTTAACCGGAACCAGGGAAACGTCAAAACGGCTGCGGCTGAGCTGGCTCACGCTCGGAGCGAGCTCGAACGTGTAAGGCTCTCTCTGCGGTCGAGCTTCGCGCCCGTCTTCAGAGACTACTCGGATGCACTTGAAACCACCCAACGGTACCAGAAGGAGATTCTGCCCCAGGCTCAAAAGGCGTATGACCTGTATCTCGATAAGTATCGAGAAATGGCCGCAGCGTACCCGCAGGTTTTAATTGCCCAGCGAACGCTCTTTCAGCTTCGCGAGAATTACGTGATGAATCTGGTGAAACTCCGCGAGAGAGCCACCGAAATCCAGGGCTTTTTGCTGGCGGACGGCCTTGCCACCCCGATTGCGCCGGGCGAGCCAGCGACAGTCTCTCCCGGCATCGAAGTTCGTCCGCCCGGGACTCCCTGATCCGCGGGGTAGTCCGTTGCTGGATGGCGCGGCGCTCACACCGGTCACGAGCACGGCATGGCTCATGGGTCAAAATGGATGGGTCGCTGACCTCCCTGTGCTGTCGCGCGCGACTCTCGCGGGCCACCGGTTTTTTTGAGCGCGGATTGTCCTGAAAGCTCATAAAACTATTTTCCCTTTTGTCTATGGTTTGGCCGCGGTGCTGTAATGCCGGCCTTAGAGACTGCTTTGTGGAAAACAAGAAGCTTATGCACGTTTCACCCTCACAACTGCGAAAGTTGGGCCGATCATCCCTCATGGGGAAGCCGTTGACGGAGCACTTCGGCATCTCTCTGCAAAACGGGATGATGACACCCTAGCGATGTCTCTTCAGTTGTTTAAATGAACTGGGAGAGCAGTTGACGCAAACGGTAGCCGACCGGCGGCGCCGGTTAAGAAATTCCGGTGGGACTGGTCCTCTTCGACTGACGGAGGAACCGGCCTAAACATGAAGCCGATTGAATCGAATTTGGTAATGATCCTGCATTCTTGACACGAGGGCAGGTTAGATTCAGGTGCCAGGCCCCGATGTAATTCATAGTGGTCATTCCGTATTGTGCTAATTTAGCCTGTGGTCTCTAATGCTTTTGGCTGGAGGACACTGTCCTTTCGTGCAGACTTTTAAGTGCCGGTGAAAGGCGTTGCCAAGTACCTTGCGACCGCATCGGCCGCAAATGTGCGCCTTGAAGCTTTGCTGTCTCCTGCTCGACCATTGCCGGGAATGGTCTGCGCCTTCACGCAAACCGAGGTCGCCCAGCCAAAGGCGCAGATCCTTATCAAGCCGGGTGGAATCGATCTCATCACTATGTTCTTTCAAAAAGCGCTGGAGTGACCGGTCCTTTACACGACCTTGGTAGAGTATGAGCTAGCCAAGGCGAACCCACTCGCGTACTTTGCGCGGCGAAACATGAAGTGCCTCAGCAAGTTCGCACTGTGTGTACCCATCCTGGAACTTCGCGCTTTCGTGACTCCGCCAAAGCAGCTATACCGC
>JAJYJL010000370.1 GCA_021789565.1 Acidobacteriota bacterium | reverse complement strand
GCCGATGGCCTTGTCCTCTCCGATGCCTTCGTAGCATTGCAGCCGCTCGACCACGGTCTCCGCGGCTGTGGCAATCGCGTAGGCCAATTCCGTCTTGCCTGAACCCGGTGGCCCTTCGACAAGCAGCGGCTTCTTCATTTCCGCCGCAAGATAGATCGCCTTGAGCGTCACGGGATCAATGACGTACCGCGTGCTGCGAAGGCGATCGCGCAGGTCTTCAAGGGATGCAAACACGCCCGTACCTCCAGGGGCACAAAGTAACCTGTCAGATATTCGCGCGCATCCGACAGGTGGCGGAAATGGCTGCAATAAATAGGGAGGCTTCAATTCCTGAACCACCCTAATCGTCGGGGTGGTTGTTGGGATCTTGCTATGCGACAGAGACTTGCGGTCTCCATGCGCGTGCGGATGGCGCACGCGCAGGCTCTGCACGAAAAATATTGGACCAGTCGAATTGTTTCTCATGGTGGGGCACGAGCTGTTTCCCCCAGCGCTGTCATTCACGAAGCAGCAACGTGACCCAACGCGAGCATCTGCCGTGCCACAACTGAGACAAGAAAATTTAGCCAGTCGGATCTTTTCTCATCCTTGACTCTGATTTGCCGTCGGGGGCGGGAACGACCTTCTACGGCATTCTTCGTGCCATCTTAGTGCCAAATAATTTTCGCCAGTCGAATTGTTTCTCATGCATATCGGCCTGCCCAGTGGAGTCACTCGAGCCCTTGGGCCGACGCAATTGCTATGCCAGCTCAATTACACAAAAATTTCACCAGTCGAACCTTTTCTCATGTCCTGAATGGCGTCATGGATATCGACCGCTCGTCCCTCTTCCGGTGGATTTGAAAAGCGGGAAGCAGAACCAAATGGCTGTTTATAGGCCTGAGGGCCTCGGCGACACGGAGGCAAGCAGGCATTCTTGTCCACCGTTTGACGGATTTCTCGGTTATCTCTACAACTCTTCTTGTGATTTACAGCGATCTCCTTTTGGGCGAATTGATATTCCGCCAGACGCATGACGGGTGGGGCCACCGACGAGATTGTTCTCAAGCAGCGATTGAGCCGACATGTTTGGCCTTACTCGCGCTGCGCGTACGGGACGTAGCTGTAAGCCGCTGCGGAGTCGAATCCCTTCTGCGGTTACAGAAACGTGATGGCAGTTGGCCGGCAATTGCGGGCGACCAGGAAGGGTGTGGTCTCACCGGACTGGCACTTCTGACGGTCCACAAGTTCGGAGTTGAACGTAGCGCGGAGCGGGCAATCAAATGGTTAGTTCAATGCTGCGGAAAGGAAGCTCGGTGGCTGTGGAGATGGAAGTTTCGCGCGCAAGACACTCATGTCAGATTTGACCCAGGAAAGTACGGTTGGCCGTGGCAGCCTGGCACGCTGAGTTGGGTCGTGCCGACAGCCTTTGCCGTTATCGCCTTGAAGCGATGTTCCCCTCGCCATCGAAGCAGCAAGGTCACGAACCGCATTTGCCGCGGAGTCGAAATGCTTTTTGACCGTGCCTGCCCGGATGGCGGTTGGAATGCTGGTAATGGGATTGTTTATGGCGCGCTCATGAATCGTCACTTGGACGCAACCGCAATCGCACTCCTGGCGCTGCAACGGGAGCGTGACTGCGATTTGATTGTGAAGAGTCTTTTGTGGCTCCGGCAGGAAGCAAGGGACTGCTCGGCTCCGTGGAGCCTGGCTTGGTCCATCCTGGCGATGAACGCCTACGGCTTCTCTGTGAGCAATGCACAGGCAAGACTGGGGGCGATGCCGGTGAGCAAACTCGAAGATACGGCAACGCTGGCGGTAGCGGCGCTTGCCCTTGACTGCACGATGCATGGAAATCCATTTGAGGTGACGACATGAAGCAGCGCTGCCAAACAGCTTCTGACAGGAGATCTTTCAAGGAATTTGCGGCGTCGCTTCCTTTTTTGGTCCCGCGATTCGATAGGGATCGTCGTCCTCCGCGATCTCGAGTTGCGATCCTGGATGCCAACGAGTATTCCGAAACATTGCACGAAACGCTATTTGAAGGGCTCAAGCTTTTCAACCTCAACTTTTCCGGGAAATCCGTTCTGCTCAAACCAAACTTGGTGGACTATATTCCCGGTACGCACATTAACACCCATCCTCTGCTCGTTGCAGCCGCTGCGGAATGCTTCAAGCGGTTGGGCGCGCGATCAGTGGTGGTTGGCGAAGGCCCCGGACATCATCGGGACACCTATCTCGTGCTGTACGAGAGCGGCCTTCTCCAGCAGCTTCGGAGAGTCGCGGTTCCGTTCGTTGATCTCAATCGCGACTGTGTCGTCAAGAGAAAGCTTTGCACCGATTATTCCGGCCTTCATGAGATCTGGCTACCTAAGACGGTTCTCGAAGCGGATTTCATTGTGTCCATGCCGAAGATCAAGACTCATCACTGGAGTGGCGTGACGCTCAGCATGAAGAATATGTTTGGCGTGGTTCCGGGCATCAAATACGGCTGGCCGAAAAATATTCTCCATTGGAAAGGCATCGAGCGATGCATCGTGGACATTTGCGCAACGGTTCCCGTCCATTTCGTGATTGCGGACGGGATCGTAGCGATGGAAGGCAATGGCCCGTTGGCGGGTACGCCCCGCCATCTCGGCATGCTCGTGCTGGCGGATGAGCCTGTGGCTGCTGACGCAACCTGCGCCAGGCTGATGGGCTTTATGCCGGAACGCGTGCCGCACATAGCGGCGGCAGCAAGGTTTCTCGGAAATTCCTCACTCGACAGCATTGACCACCTGGCCGAACCGCTAAAGCTACCGAGCCGACCTTTCGACTTGGTCCCAGAGTTTCGCTACTTAAAATGTGGCTGTCTTTAGCGTTCCGATGGATGCTTGACGTCAGAAGCCTCTAGGATAGTTAGCACTAGTGGATCATGACAGTTTCGGGTCGCGCGCCTCGCAGCCCGCGCAGTACATCTTCTTAAACGTGCCCACCAGCGTTTGCGCTTCGGACGTCTCGATCCTTGTTTCGTAACCGAACTTTTGGCAGACGCATTTGCGGTTCGGTAAGCTGATAAAGGCCCTTCCTGGATCAAGTGTCTGCGAAAGGTTCTCCAATAATTCTAGGTGCCGACACCAGTGGACACGCTCGCGCGCGATCTCGCGATCATTCCTGGAGGACTGCTCCGCTATTTGCAAGCGGTCCATGGGGATGCCTAGCGTCTGGAGTGTGTCACGAGCAAGGCTTCGGAGTTCTTCATCGCTTAGTTGAGCGAACCAGATATCTTCATCGGTCTGCTTGAAGCGTTCCTCTTCTCGCTCGAACTCCTTCAGCAACGTCCTTTCCGCAAGGATGTCGCTCGCTCGTCCAGCAATATCGGCGAAGCCCATAGCCTCAGCCTCTGGACGAATTTCCGCCGCGAGCTTCTTGGCCGCTGCAAGGTCGCCTGTAATTTCGAGGAAATCCGCATGGAGAATGCTAATTCGGAGCTTACCCTCTACGCTCCCCGCTCGTTCGAGGATCGCAGAAGCGGTCGCGATCGACTGCCGAGCTCTTGATGCAATCGCCTCGGGAACTTGAAAGACTTTGTTGCGGTACAAGGCGTCGATTCGCTTGTTCAACAATTGGCTAATGCAGATTGCCACCCATATGGACAATGCCTGTGCTGTCAGAAACGGATGTCCCAGGTCGTATGCAGCCTTGAGGGCATTGTTCGCTGATGCCTCCCAATCGGCCAGTCGTGCGGTCACTTGCCGATAATCAGCGGCTAGGTGTGTCCCGTATGTCGTCGCAAGATGCTGACGCATCCAATCCAATCCCAGCTGATGCGCTACGGCTGACGTCGCGCCTGCACCCTCGACATGCAAAAGGGTCAACCGTGCTTGAACTTTTACGGCTTCGCTTGCATCGGAATCACCAAGAATTTGGCTAACGACTTCACGGACCTCCTTAGTCAATGCGGCTCTTGTCCCCTCGTCGCGTGCCCTCAACGACCGATAGTAAGCCATCTCCAATCGTTCCTGAAGCAGCGCAAGCCCTCCAATCGCTTGGGCCCGAGCCTCTGTCCTCTGTCGGTGTGTTGAGTAATCAATTATGCCAACGCGCAGCTCACAGGTATCTTTGAGATTGTCAAGGAAGCTTCTCTCGCTCTGAGATAACTCCTGCACCCGAGCCAACGCCTGACGGATGTGCCCCAGAGCGGCGTAGTGATTTCCTAGAATGTAATGGGCGTAGCCAGCAGTAAGTTGAATTCGCGCCACAATCTTGGTTTGGGGATCGATTAGATCCAGTAATCGCAGCGCCTCCGAGGGGAACCCAGCGGCAACAATTGTCGGACCACTCGCTAACAATATATGCTGCGCTTGGATAGGGTCAGTTACGGCAAGAGATGCGGAATCGATGCTGATCACGACCCGTTCGTTAGTCGTCGAACGCGCAAGGGAATCGCGAATCTCACGGATTAGGCGCCCGTCACGGAGCACACGGTCGACGATCACTGAAAGCTTGTCCAACGCGAGACGTTCGGTGAATCGAAGCGTGACCATCTCTTGGTTTTTCCAGGCAGGATTGATCGTTTGCAGTCGGAGGCTCTCGTCATGCGCCCAGACGTACCAGAAATCCTTGGTGCCTGCATCGAACAGGAGATAGACAGGGCAAGTTCCATTGAGCAGGTGGTTTAAGTTCGCCGTGCGCACCGGAAAAGATATACTGCCATCTTGGTTGGGCTCGACGGACGCGGTGGCCTTTAGCTGCACTTGTGCACGAAAGTTCGTCATGCGGCCGCCGATCTTGAGTTCGAAACTCCCGTCGACGCCATAATCTTCAACTGGCTCACCGCGGAAGATAAGATTGTCCTGATCCTGAAGAAGGGCATTTAGGGCCTTGACGCTCTTCCGTTGTAATTCTGCATTATCGTCAGACTTGGGAAGAGGCCCTAGATCGGGGATGTTCTGACTGCTATCCATACACTTTCGGGGGCGTCCCACAAGCGAGCTTCCTATTTCTACACCAGACGCGACCATCCAGATTATAAACATTGGGGCTGACGCGTGGTGTTTTTTCCATTCACGTCTTCGGCAGGGTGACCCGAGGTGTTGTATCCGAAGTCATCAGACCTCAGCCACACTGAAAGGGCGGCTGGTGGCAGGTCGACCTTGAATGTGCGAGGATCCTGTACTGGGAGAATGGTGCAAGGGTCGAATGCAAATAAAACCTGTCTGCTAGGTGTCAACAACACTTACTGCTTGCTGACAACCTCGGGGGTGTTACCAAACTCAAAGGTGTAGCGGTCGGCGGCGCCACGCCATTCTTTGAATGCAGGATATTGTGCAGCGGGATGTTTTTCCCGCTCTGCTCCCCAATCGTACCAGTAATCAGTCACGCGGGCATGCCGAGGATGGAGGCGCGCTTGGTACCGAAGAACATCAAACCAGCATTCCTTCCGGGCCTTGGCAAACTTGCGTTCCTCAATCCATTCGACCAATCGGTCGAACCGGCAGTAGGTTTCTTCTGCCTGATTCGCGGCGCGTGCCACGGCTTCCGTGGCCAAGAAACCGGGACACTTCCGATTCAGTTCCCTTTGAATCGCAGCCGGCAGCGAAAAGTTGCTTTCGAGGGCGGTCCGCGTCCAGAAAGCGAAGACTTCCCATTCAACATACCGTTCGACCGCTTGGTGGAGCGTTCGGAGATTCACGCGCCGCATGAGTTTAATGAGCTGGCGTTTCTCCTCGCGCATTTCGTATTCGTCAAGGACACGGTCACTGCAATGCTCTGATCCCTTCAGCCAATCGCGGAAAGAAGGACAAACGGCCGGCTTCGAACGCTTCCATTCGCGTTCGCAATATTCCCAGTACGCATGATTGCGGAGCGAGCGCAGGTCGCGGGCCGCATAGTATCCGACAGCGTCCATCCAGCCTTCCTGCGAGGGCGCCGCGAGAATCCGCCCATTGATCCAGCCCTGGACCTCATCCCACGTGAAGATCTCCCGTAATCCCCGACACCGCCGTTTGATGATTTTGACGAGCCATTCCGGAACGGTTCCCTCCACATCTTCGACGGCACGCACCCAGAGTGAAAAGGCTTCCCACTCGATGTATTTCTCGCGCGCCTCGTACAGGATGGGCCATGGGATTCGCCCTGCTTGTTGGGCCGCCATCTGGCGCGCAATCTCTGAGACTTGGAGCTCGAGTCGGCCGGGCCGCCAAATTCGCCTCGTTATTGTTTGTGTCATCTCGGCCAAATGCCTCAAAGGAAGTTTTTTCTGGATACAGGAATCTTCGTTCGGCAGCGTTTCAGATGGCGGTGAAATGAATTACCGCGCACCTTGCGGCCGCATCGACCGCACACATGCTCCTTCAAGCTGTGCTTCCTCGTGATGGACCACATGCGGGAGTGGACGCCGCCCTCGCGCAATCCAAGACTTCGCAGCCACAGAAGAAAATCCTTATCGAGACGGGCGCCGTCGATTTCGTTGCTATGCGATTCGAGAAAGCGCACCAGCGCTCGGTCCTTGACGCGGCACTCATAGAGTGTGAGCCAGCCGAGGCGAACCCACCGGCGTATTCTGAATGGCGAAACATGGAGCGCCTGAGCCAGCTCGTACTGCGTGTATCCATCCTGGAACCTGGCACTCATGCGGCTTCTCCAAAGCTGTAGATAAACCGCTCGTCGTGTACGCCCCAGCTCTCGGGCGATGTCGGCAACTGCAAATTCTCGCGCGCGCTCGAGGAGGAAATCCTTTTCTTCTTGCGTCCATGGCTCCTTCCAGCGGGTCAATTTCAATTCGCCGGTGCGTTTTTGGATTTGGTGCTCGGTCAGTCGAGGATCGAGTTTCTTGATGCGCTCTATGGCTCTTCGAAGCTTCGATGGTCCAGCGGCCGCGCCCGCCTTCAGGATTCCATCGAAATCAGGATCCCAGATTGGCTGCGGGCGACCCTTTGGAACGCCGGGATAACCCAGATTCGATTGCGGGTTCGGTTCGAATACCTGAAGGGCGCTCTCCACTGGAAAATCCTCCTTCGAGACAGACCTCCCCGGGTGCGTCCGGCGACACACTTCAGGGGCAGCTTTATTGGCGAGGAATCGGAACCGGGGGAGCGCAGGGGAGAATGAGAGGTCAGCGCGAAGTTATAAAACCAATGGATGAGTGCCGTCGTAGCACTGCGGCTACCCTAATTACCAGTCCGTTCCCTGAGCCCGTATTTGGGGCTCTACTGTATTAGTACCTTTTACCCCCCCAAACGTTAAATTGGCGCGACAGATGTTTTGCGTTCAAAAACGGAGTCTGGACGAAGTTTACCGCTATGTAATAGCATCTCATTGATAGCTGGGGGGATGGTCGTTGCAACGAAAAATTAGGCGATCATGACGAATCCACGGGATGTGCGGGACGACGACAAGCTGCTGGAGGCAATATGCGCAGGCGACGAGTCTGCGTTTTCGGAATTGGTGGCTCGTTACGAACCC
>JAJYJL010000369.1 GCA_021789565.1 Acidobacteriota bacterium | reverse complement strand
GAGGCGCGTTCGTCTGGCGGTGCTGTGCCGTTTGACATGTTTCACGGGGGTTTCGGGCATCGCGGCGAGGATTGCAGTTTCGAAACACTCAAGAAAGTATTCGGTATCCGAAACCGGAAGGTGGACGTAATCGCTCAGATCGTTCATGACGCAGACCTAGCAGACGAGAAATTTGGCCGGAAAGAAGGGTTTGGAATTGACGAGGTGCTGAAAGGATGGGCCCGCGGGAGCATTTCCGACAAGGAGCTATTAGCGCGAGGCATGCAAATGTTTGAGGGACTATATCGGTCGCTGGCTTGATGGGCAAGGCATCGGCCTGCGAGGCGAAAAGTTAGACATGAAATGGGATTTGAACACTGCGCGGAAAGGAGAGCCATCGATATTGTGTTGAGACATTCAGGACGCATTTTTCGGTTCGCAACACTTTTGCCGGCGGTTGTCGCCGCTTTCTTGCTGCCACTTAGCGCGAATGCACAAAGCAGCGGGAAGGAAACTTTCAACTTGCAAGAAGCCATCCGGTTCGCTGAAAAAAACTATCCGGCCGTCCGTGCCGCCCTTGAGCGCGTCGAAGCGGCCAGGGCCGGAGTTAGTCTGGCGCGCACAAGTTACCTTCCGAGAACGGATGCGCTTTGGCAATCGAACCGCGCCACACGAAACAACATTTTCGGACTTCTATTGCCTCAATCGGTGATATCGCCTATTTCAGGGCCGGTGCTTTCTTCTGCTTCAGGCGGCAGTGCCTGGGGAAGCGCGGCTGGGCTCCTGTTCTCCTGGGAGCCGTTCGACTTCGGATATCGTCGCGCCGAAGTGGATGCAGCCCGGGCCGGTCAAAGCCAAGCCTCAGCCGAGGCCGGCGTGACGCGCCTTGACGTTGAAGTGGCAGCATCCGACGCCTTTCTGGCGCTCCTTGGCGCCGAACAGAACGTCCGCGCCGCGCAGGCCGATGTAAATCGAAGAGATGTTTTTGCGAAAACCGTCCACGTGCTTGTTAACAGCCAATTGCGACCCGGCGCCGACGGCTCGCGCGCCGATGCGGAACTCGCGCGGGCGCAGATTGCTCTGGCTCAGGCGGAACAACAGGAGCAGGTGATGCGGGTAGTTTTGGCTGAAACCTTAGGCATTGCGGGAACCACCGTGGAGATTGAGCCCGGCCCGCTTCTCGGCTCGCCCCCGCCAGAAGCTCCGCCACCGCCCGCAATTTCTCAAAACCCTCTGGCGGTCGCCCAACAAGCACGGGTCAATGAATTACGGTCTGAGGTACGCATCCTGGAGCGATCCTATTACCCGAAATTCAATTTTCAATCCACGATTTATGGGCGTGGCAGCGGAGCTAACCCGGATGGGAGTATAGCTGGAGGGCTGAATGGCCTGGGCCTCGAGAGAGCCAACTGGGCCGCGGGGATGACCGTCACGTTTCCCTTATTCGACATCTTTGCGATTCGCGCCCGAAAGCAGATCGAGCTTTCCAATGAGCGAGCGCAGGCGGCTCGCTACGACGAGACCATTCAGGAGCTTACGGGCCAACTACAACAATCGCAGGCGGCATTGGATGGCGCGCGCCGAGTTGCCCAAGAGACCCCGATTGAGCTCGACGCCGCGCGTGCGACCGAATCCCAAGCGACCGCCCGCTACAAAGCCGGCTTGGCAACGATCGTAGAGGTAACTGAAGCGCAAAGTCTTCTCGTCCAAGCCGATATTGACAACGCTCTGGCGCGGTTGAACGTATGGCACTCGCTGGCGGGAGTGGCTGCGGCGCAGGGGAATCTTGAACCGTTTATGCGCATGCTCGAACAGAAGAATGCGGGAGGTCACTGACCATGTGGCTGGTTCGCGCCGCATTACGGCGTCCGATCACGGTTCTGGTTGTCGTGATTGCTATCGCGCTGTGCTCGGTTTTGGCAGTCATTCGAATGCCTGTGGACATTTTCCCGCGGCTCAATTTGCCCGTGATTTACGTCGCTCAGCCTTACGGTGGAATGGATCCCGCGCAAATGGAAGGCTACCTCGTCAACTATTACGAGTTTCATTTCCTTTACATTGATGGAATCAAGAGGGTCGAATCGAAGTCCATTCAGGGCGTCGGACTCATCAAGCTTACCTTCCATTCCGGAACGAATATGAGCCAGGCGCTCGCCGAAACGGTTTCCTACGTCAACCGGGCGCGGTCGTTTATGCCTCAAGGGACGGTGCCACCTTTTCTGTTGCGCTTTGGCGCAGGAACGGTGCCGATCGGAGATCTGGTTTTCTCCAGCCCGACGCGCAGCGTGGGCCAGCTCCAGGATCTGGCGCTCTTTCGAGTTCGGCCGTTGTTCGCCGCGCTGCCGGGCGTTTCGGCGCCGCCCCCGTTCGGAGGGAATCAGCGAACCATCGTGATTACCGCGAATCCCGACCGTTTGCGCGCCTATCGGCTGACGCCTGAGGACGTCGCGAAGGCCGTCGCTTCCGGCAATCTGATCATCCCTTCGGGGAATGCTCGCATTGGGCAGCTCAATCGCATGGTCCGGATCAACTCGGTCGTCACCCATATTCAAACCCTGCAGGACTTGCCGTTGCGGACCGGCGCAGGTACACCGGTGCTCCTGCGCGACGTAGCGACGATACAGGACAGCAGCGATATTCCGACCGGCTATGCCCTGGTGAACGGTCGCAAGACCGTGTACTTGCCGGTCACCAAGCGTTCGGGCGCGTCAACTGTGACGGTTGTGAATGAGGTCAAAGCGGCACTGCCCCGCTTCCGCTCAGTCCTGCCACCCGATGTGAAGGTCAATTTTGAATTTGACCAGTCGGCTTATGTCAAAAACGCGCTTGACGCGCTGGTCCGCGAGGGTTTGCTCGGGGTGTTGCTCGTCGGGCTGATGGTCCTGTTATTCCTGCGACAATGGCGGAGCTCACTGATCGTTACCATCACCATTCCGTTTGCGCTGCTGACCGCCGTAGTCGGTCTGTGGCTCGCCGGCCAAACCATCAACATCATGACCCTCGGCGGGCTGGCCCTAGCTGTCGGAATCCTGGTGGATGAGGCGACGGTCGTCATTGAGAACATCCACACACATCTCGCGCGGGGCGAAAAGCTGGCGCCGGCCGTCTATCATGCCAGCCAGGAAGTTACTTTGCCCAGGATGCTGGCGATGCTGGCCATCCTTGCTGTCTTTGTTCCCTCCTTTTTCATGACGGGTGTCGGCCGTTCCCTCTTTGTTCCCCTTTCGCTGGCCGTCGGATTTGCCATGCTCGCTTCCTTTTTTCTCTCGAGTTCGCTCGTGCCCGTACTCTCGGTATGGATTCTGCGTTCCCAAGAGGCAGGAGAACAAGGCGGAGGGGGCTTCGAGGGATTCCGCCAACGTTACTCACATTGGGTTGAAAAGGCCGTGGGGCGTCGGGGGACCATCCTGGGAGCTTACTTGGCTCTTGCGGCGGGAGTGATTGTTTTCTTCGGACCGCGAGTGGGACGCGAAATATTTCCTCAAGTGGACACAGGCCAGTTTCAGCTTCGGATGCGCGCCCCCGCAGGAACCCGGCTTGCGCGCACGCTTAGCCTGACGCGGCAGGTCTTGGATGTAATCAACCAGTCCGCAGGCGCGGGAAACGTTGCAACCACGCTCAGTTTTGCGGGCGCGCAGCCCCCGACTTATCCAATCAACAACATGTTTTTGTGGACCAGCGGCCCACAGGAAGCAGTCATGCTGGTCGCCTTGAAGCCAGCATCTCATATTCACGTTGCGTCGCTCGAGGAGAAACTGCGGAAAACGCTGTCTGGGAGGTTTCCAGATTGCCATTTTTCATTCGAGGCGGGCGACATTGTCAGCCAGATTATGAATTTCGGCGCGCCGACACCGGTCGAAGTTTCGGTCCAAGGGCTTGATTTGGATGCCGACCGAGCCTTCGCGGCCAGAGTGCTCGATGAAATGAAAAAGATTCCTTCCCTGCGCGATCTCCAATTCGGCGCGCCGCTGCATTATCCGACCGTGAACGTGGATGTGAATCGTGAGCGCGCCGGCCAACTCGGCGTCACCATGGCGGATATAGGCCGGGCAATGGTAGGGGCAACTTACTCCTCGCGCTTTATCGATCCCGTCTATTGGGCAGATCCAAAAACAGGGGTCGGCTACCAAGTACAGGTGCAGGTACCGCAGGCTCGGATGGACTCAATTCAGGCGATCGGAGATATACCCATCATGCCGGGCAATACTTCTCATCCACTCCTCAGCGACGTGGCTCGCCTCAGTTACGGAACTACCATAGCCGAGCGCGATCGGATCAACATGCAACGGATGGTGACGCTGACCGCAAACGTGGCGGGAGAGGCTCTCAGCAGGGCCGCATCGCAAGTGGACGCTGCCATCCGCGCGGCGGGACGCCCTCCACAAGGCGTAACCGTGAAGGTGGGGGGCCAGATTGTGCCGATGCGGGAGACGTTGCGCGAGCTTGGAATCGGGCTTTTGCTCGCTATCGTCGTGATTTTTCTTTTGTTGGCTGCGAATTTCGAGTCGCTACGACTCGCGCTGGCGGTGATGTCAACCGCGCCTGCCGTGATCGCCGGCGTGGTCCTTACACTCCTCGCCACCGGCACGACCCTCAACATGCAATCTTTCATGGGGGCGATTATGGCGATGGGGGTGGCCGTCGCCAATGCCATTCTGCTCGTGACCTTCGCCGAACAGTCCCGCCACGGTGGCGCCAGCGCTGATCGAGCTGCTGTTGAGGGCGCGCGAACCCGTCTCCGGCCTGTTTTGATGACCAGCCTGGCGATGATTTCCGGGATGGCGCCGCTAGCCCTCGCCCTCGGAACCGGAGCAGCGCAAACGGCTCCTCTCGGACGGGCGGTGATCGGTGGCTTGCTGTCGGCCACGTTCGCAACCCTTTTCATTCTCCCCGGAGTGTTCGCCATTCTTCAGAGTAATAAGTCCCTGGTTTCGCCCTCGCTCGACCCAACTGATCCCGATAGCCCCCACTGGGTTCCTGGTTCGGCTGCGGCGCCCGGAACAGCGGAGGAGAATTCATGAAGCGAATGATACGTGCTGTCCTTTTGGTCCTCCTTTCCGTGATGGCTCTCGGATGCGCAGGTTGCAACTCCGAAAAGAGGGTGGCAATTCAGGCTTCCCAGGATTCCCTCCTTCGGGTTGACGTTGCCCGCGTGGTCTCGAAGAAGCTGAATATCACCGTTTCCTTGCCGGGGGAAATCCGTCCGTATGAAATCGTTGCCGTGTACCCGAAAGTAACGGGCTTCTTGCAATGGATCGGGGTGGACCGGGGGTCGTGGGTCAAGAAAGGACAACTTCTCGCCAGGTTGACGGCACCGGAGCTGGATGCCCAGCGTCGAAATGCCGAAGCGCGCCTTCGCAGCGACTCGGCAACGCTCATTGCCTCGAAGGCCTCGCTCGCTGCGGACGAAAGCACCTACGAGAGTTTGAAAACGGCCGCGGCGACGCCGGGAGTGGTCGCCGGCAATGAGCTTCAAATCGCGAAGCAAAAGGCGCAAGGAGACCGTGCTCGAGTGCGCGCCGCTGGCGAGCAAGTGGCCGCAGCGCAGGCAGCGCTCAGGAGCGCGCAGGATCTGGAAGGCTATCTCGAGATCCGAGCACCCTTCGACGGCGTTGTCATCGAACGGAACGCGCACCCTGGCGACCTGCTTGGGCCCGCCGGCATCGGCGGGGCGAAGTCCGGCGCGGCCCTGCCGATGCTCCGCATCGAGATGCTTTCGCGGCTGCGGTTGGTGGTGCCAGTGCCCGAAATCGATGTCGGGGCCATTGTCCCGGACGCTCTCGTCCACTTCACCGTCCCAGCCTTTCCTACGTCGGTCTTCACGGGAAAAGTGGCGCGCATCTCTCATTATTTGCATGTGCAGACGCGGACGATGCCGGTGGAGTTGGATGTTGCCAATCCCGACGGGCGACTAGCGCCCGGAATGTTTCCCCAAGTAGAGTGGCCGGTGCATCGTTCCAAGCCGACGCTCTTTGTTCCCACGACGGCGGTTATCACGAACACACAAGGAACGTTCGTCATCCGCGTGCGCGATGAACAGGCCCAGCGGGTTCGAGTCAGGACGGGCGAAACAGAGGGTCATCTGGTGGAGGTTTTTGGCGATTTGACGGAGGGCGATGAGGTTGCAGCGCATGGCACGGAGGAAATCCCGCCGGGCGGGCGCGTCGTGGCGCGGTTGGTCGCTGCCTCCGAATGAGGAGTTGCGGCGAGGCGGTCCGATGCCTCGTTCGGATACAGGCGTTAACAGTTTCGGCCAGGCGTCGGAAGCTCCGCCGGCCGGAGAAGGAGGCAACAACATTGTGAAGATAAAGATACTGTTTGGGCTAGCGGCGCCGCTCTTGCTCGGAACCATCCTCGCGCTACCCGTGCCGGTTGCTGCCCAGTCGAACTATGAAATTCAAATCTACGGCTCGGACTTAGTGCCGAAGGGCGACACCATGTTCGAGCTGCACAGCAATTATACCTTTGCGGGAACGCGGCAGACCGACCAAGGGATGCTGCCCACCCAAGGCCAGACTCATGAAACCGTCGAAATAACCCACGGCTGGACCAAATACTTCGAAACCGGATTCTACATCTTCACCGCCTACACCCCCGGGCACGGCTACCAGTGGGTTGGCGATCATATTCGCCCCCATTTTTCCATCCCCGTGAGCTGGCACTGGCCCGTGGGCGTGAGCATTTCGAATGAGTTCGGCTGGGCGCGCCCGCTGTTTGCCCGCAACACTTGGACGTGGGAAATCCGCCCCATCATTGACAAGCAGATGGGGAGGTTTTATTGGTCCATCAACCCGGACTTTGACCGCTCCTTCCAAGGGCCCGATGCCAAGAAAGGCTTTGAGTTCGAGCCGCAGGGCGCACTGAGTTACAACGTCACGAAGCGTGTGGCGCTCGGCCTCGAGTACTACAGCTCGCTCGGCTCGATCACGGGTTTCGATCCCCTGGCCGATCAGACTCACCAGATTTTTCCGGTCATTGACCCTATCTGGCTCCGCAGTGGGAATTCAACTTCGGCGTCGGCTGGGGGCTCACCGACGCCGGTGACCGGCGCGACCATTTGATTATGAAGATGATTCTGGGGCGGCGATTTAATTGGTAACCGGCGCGCGAATTGCTCGCTGGAGGGCTTCGAAGCAACCTTCCATGCCTGCGATGGGAGACCAGAATGCCCATAGATTGCAACCATCATCCGTGCCTGCAGATGCCCAGAAGGGAAACCCCAGCCGGATGCGCTCCGCGCGCTTACCCGGAGCGCCAAAGAAAGAGTTTTGGTCCGGAAAGTTCACGGACTGAGAAAGAGGAGGAACGTTATGCGAAAGCTGTTCTTTGTAATTCCAACGATAGCGGCCATCACCCTTGCAGGGGTATTTCTCTCCGCTAAGGGAGCGGCCAAGACCGAAACGAAGCATATCTACTTGCAAACTGTTCTTTGGGTCTCGAAGGAAGCCG
>JAJYJL010000368.1 GCA_021789565.1 Acidobacteriota bacterium | reverse complement strand
CGGCTCCCCCTTCTGCATTTATAGAGGATATGGCCGGCGGATTGATCTTCGCGCTTGTTGGCGTGATGCCCAGAATTTAGCCTTGGGTGCAGTGCCGTGACTGGAGTTAATTGAAGCGCGCCGTGCGAAGCACACACTCGCTACCCTGGTGTTCCGCGGGAACTGCCCTTTTCACATACTCCCACACATGAGAAAATAAGTGGGTTCATGCAACGGAGGTTTCGCATCAGGAAACCCCTGTCTGGTCTGCGTTGTCTATTGGACCTCCGAGCATGCTCACTTTGCTGAGTTCCTCTACCTCGGTTGAGAATAGACGATGACATTCCGCCGAGAATTTCGCTCTTAAGAGGAGGCCACATGCACGAAGAAATTGGGACCACTGCCGGTGCTATCTGGAAGACGTTGCACACCAAGGGTGAACTCAGCCTTTCTCAGCTTAAGAAACAGACCAAGGCAAAGACGCCTGTCTTCGATTGGGCCGTCGGATGGCTCGCCCGGGAAAATAAGATCGCTATCACACAGCAAAAGCGCTCGATTCGAGTACGCCTCGTGTAGCCTTCCCCGCGGCATCCCTTTGTCAGATGGAAACAATCAAAGGCCTAAGTTGCTGGCGTGGCCGATGATACCTGTTGACTTCTCAGGCTGCACAAGCGGCTTGAGGGACTTTCCGGAATAGCTTGTTTTCCTTGAATGCCGTGCCCAGACGGGTTTCGACCGGCTATAAATTGACGCGCCGGCGCAAGATGCACACCGCGTACAAAAATTCGTAACTGACCTGTTTTCAGCCTGCCATCCCGAGGCGCCCTGCTCGTCATCCAAGAGAAAGTAGCATCAGGTTTGAGGACAGGCAATTGCCAAAGACAGAGCCCTGAATTTACTATGAGGTCGGGAGGCACTTCATCTTTGCAGGGTGGGGCTAAGGAAGGAATGATTTGAAAACCATTGTTCATTGCGCTCTACTTTTTCTGGTCACTGCGACTCAATGCTTTGCCGTAACGCCGGGCACGTGTTCGGCCGGAGCACCTGTAACGAAGTTTCAGCTGCTCGTTGTCCCGGAGCGGGGCGGGCCTCCGCTCCCTGTCAACTCGGTCAACGTGATTTTGCATGGCGAGAAGCTGAAGTACGAGCCGCCAACTTCCGACCCGAAGAAAGGGCCGAAGGGAAAAATCACGGTACTCTTCGTCCCTGCCGCAAAAGGGACATCCGGCAAAATTGAAATCCTGCCGCCGCTGCCCGCCAATGTTACCGAGGAATGGAAAGTGCCCGCTCGCTCTTCGATTATCGGCGTGGTTTACGGTCCGCACGGGCTTGACGTTAAGAAGGTCAATTCCCTGGTTGAGCGCAACCAGGACCTGATTCCGCAGCTTGCCGATTACGCCGAAAAGGCGGCAACGGTAGAGGCGCTGGTCCAGACGCTTTCCAAGTATGAGCAATCGCCGCCGGCCGGGCGTGATCTTGATGCCGTGCTCAAGGGCTTTTCATCACAGTACGGAGTTACTCTGCCCTCGATCAGTTCCACGGCGCCTGCCGACCAGCAGGCTGCGCAACTTCTGCACGCCGTTGTCCCCGCGCTGTCGTCATACGATCCCCTGGCGGAACGCGGAAGTTCCACCACGCTCCAGCAATCTGCCGGAGTGGCGGCCTGGGTGGCGGCGCTTTTCTGGGGGAGCACGCCCGTAGGGTTGGCGGCCGGTGGCGCATCTCTTCTGCAAAACATGCGGACCATGATGTTTCCTGACACGGACTTCCGTGCGGCCTTCGCGCAACCCGCGGCATCCGGCAATCTGGAACTTTGCACTACACAAAAAGAGCCTGCCAAGCGCATGCGGACAGCCTACCTGTGGGTGCGGAGAGTTCCCAATGTTGGACCGCCAGCGGTTTCCCTTCCCGCGACGACGCATGTCCCGCTCGGCTGGAAGTCTGAATTCAAGGTGACTTGCAAGACGCGGGGCCAATTAAGGGACCTTCCCCGCGCGCGCGAGTGGAAACTGGTATCCGACGATCACAACTTGTCGATTCCCGTTAACGTGACCGTTGGATCCTCCGACGACACCGTGGCGCTTGATCTGACCAAGGCGCAGCTTGTGCCGGGCAAGTACAAGCTGGCGGCGCTGTGGGACTGGACGCCGTTCGACGTTGCCGGCACGGTGGAAGTCCACAAGTTTGCCGACCTCTCCACGGCGAAGGTGACGCCGGAATCTGAAGACAATCTCGTTCAGGGAAGCGGCACGGTTGCCGTCAAGCTGACCGGCTCCGATTTCGAATTTGTGAACAACCTTTCGCTGGTGAAGGCGGGCGACAAGAACGCCATCGCGAAAGTCCTGAACTTCACGCTGGACAAGGGCAAGCAGGGAGGCGAGCAGCACACCCTGGAAACACACATTGATACATCCAGCCTCGAGGCGGGAAGCTATACCCTGATGCTGAGCCAGTTGAACGGAACCAGTCAGGACGTGCAGTTGACCATCCATCCGCCCAATCCCAAGCTCTCGGGCCTCCCGTTGCGCGCCAACCTGGGAGAAAAGGAGCAGACGCTCACCCTGCGCGGTTCCGGCCTGGATCGCATAACCGGCATTACTAGTGACGGCGCAAAGTGGACGCTGGCTCCGGCGGCCGCGGACAGCAACGAAGCGACTGAGCGCAAAGTCACTCTGGAACTTGAACCGAAAGCTCACAAGGGTGACTTGCTCGCCGCCAACCTGCACATTGAAGGAATCGGCAAGCCGCTGGCGCTGGCAGACGTCGTCCACGTCGTGGGCCCGCGCCCCAGAATCGCGGACGTGCGCGCCTCGTTCCCCAAGGAGAGCAACGTGGCGCTTGGCAAGAGCGAAATCCCGGCGGGGTCGCCGGTCAGCTTTGCCATCGAGGCCGCGAACATGGGGCCGAGCCCCGCCGTCACGCTTGATTGCAGCAACGACAGCGACACACGGCAGGCGCTCACGCTGCATCCCGGCGACAGCGGCAAATCCGCTCAACTCGATTTCGCCGGCAGCGGCGCCCTGTTTCTCTCAGTGGACCCGGGGGCTGTAGGCCAGTCAGGTTGCCTGCTGGACGCCACCGTGGCCGACCCGACCACCGGCAGTTCCGATCCCTACACCCTGGGCCGCGTAACACGTTTGCCCCGAATCACCAGGTTCACTTTAACCAATGAAAAACTGGGCAACACTCTTTATGCGGGCACGCTTACAGGCCAGGACCTGCAGATGATCGATAAGACCGGATGGGCGCCCGACGCCGGCTATCCCGTGCAAGGGATTCCAACGACGGTCAGCGGATCGCCCCAGGAACAGACTCTCAAGATTGAGATGGTGTGGCCGCCGCCCAGCCCGCGCGCTCCCATCTACATCTGGCTGCGTGGCGAAAATACCGGCCGCCTCACCGCCATTCGATATTAGCTGCCATTCCGTTGTAGCGGCGGTCAAAACAATCTTGGCCCTCTCCGAGGGGAGAGGGTGCCGGAGGTACGACGGCGGGTGAGGGGTTTCGTAGCGCGGCCCTTTACGGGCCGCGGCTCTTGCGGCTTTCGCCTCATCGGCCGTTTGTTTGATGATTTAGCCCTCGCCCTCGGGGAGAGGGTGGCCGCGCCAGCAGTCGGGTGAGGGGTGGTTTGGGAATTGGCGATTGAGCGAATTGCAATTGAGTGATTGAAATCAGCACCAGCCGCCTATGCCCGTCATCCTGAGCGCAGCGAAGGATCACGGGTGCCGCATAAGTCGCGGCTCTTGCGGTGTATACGCGGACGACGCCGTCAACTCTCCGCAGCGTGATCGGCAGCCACAGGCAGCGTCCTCCTGTCCGTGGGCACCTGCCTCACGCAGAACCCATGGCTAGAAAATCACTGACAGTGGCAACGCGCTTTGTTACCGGTTGCCGCCAGACTTTCTGAAGAGCCCAAGGACACCGTATCCGACCAGTAAGATGCCCATCCCCGCAAGCCACTTAGGTGCGTCAATTCCCGCCATCTCTGTATGGGGGACACCGAACGAAACGTAAAACAATAATGCCCCCAGGACGATAGAAAGAACGTACTGTAGCTTCATGCAGCAATTACCCCGTTTCGTGGCCCAGAGGCTCGCTACATCTTTCGGTCGCGGTACAGCGCCCATGAAAACAACCCGATGAACAACAAGAGCGTTCCCCCGGCGGGAAGCGCCCGCGACATCGGGTAGTCGCCCTTCAGCGTATTGTAAGCTCCGTAAAGAAACAAGAGCGACCAGACAAGTATCAGGTAAGTCACAATCACTCTTCCCAGTTTTCGCGCCCTGCGGGCCTTCTCCGTTTCCTGCGGCGGCGCTCCGCGCTGGATTCTCCTGCTCACAAGCATCACCACCGCCAGGGCGACAAAAAGGTAGAGCCCGCCGAAAAAGGGAAACCACTCCGGCAAGGGATGCTGCGGAACCCGGAGGGCCAGGTAGAATACAAAGGCCATGTAGGGCAGCAGGATGCCCGTAATCAACGCCAGAATTTTATTTTCCCTCGTTAACGGCACCTTCGCCCCACTGCCCCCGACCTGGCATTGTTTCTATGCCGTGGGTTCGTAAAACCCCGCACGCAAAAATCTCACTGCGCAAAACTGCTGCCCTGTCTACTGGCTATTGCTCCTTTCTTCCCTTGATTTCCTTGATAAATTCAGTTACCGCGTTAAGGTCTCTCTCGATTTCGTCTGGCGGAGGCAGCTTTATCGCGGCCTCCTCCGGCTGCGAATGCTCGTACCGGGAGTATTTTGTCATGTATTCGTCTATGAATTTGCAGTCCCCGTCGGTGATCCTTGCGAGTGCATGAATCTTGTCCTTTGTCTGTACCTCTGGGTTGAACCGCCTGACAACCTCGTTCAGCAAGTCTTTCTCAACTACGCGTTCAAGCAGGATGCGAATGTTACGACACATCGCACTTGCCTCTTTCTCATAAGCCGCATCACCCTCGTCGAAGGCCTTCTTGGCTTGGGGCAGATGCTTATTCAGCAACTCGTTCACAGTGGAGTCTGTCTTTTTGAGGTTAATCGGCAATTCCGAGACGTCACCAATCTTATAGTCGCTAAGACATATGAGGGATGGTTTGAGGTTATATTTCTTGGCGTACTTCTCTAGAAACCCAATCAATGACAATCGATGAGTGAATACGATGACCTGCCGAGCCGTACTAAGCCTCACCAGTCGCTGTGCGGTTGCCTCCTCATACTCGAGGTCGAGTGAGGAAATGGGGTCGTCGAAGATGAACGGGGTTTTCGCTCCCCGACCTTCAGCGTCAGCAAGAAAGGCCGCCAGTGAGACAATCCGGAACTCGCCCTCGCTTAGAATTTCCGACGTCTTTACTTTCTTTTTTGCGTTGCTGAGTGCGATCCTGTGGTATACACGCCCTACAACGGATTTTGTTTTTTTCAATTCGACCTTGATGCGGGCGCCTTGAAGCTGGTTCAACTCCGCCTGGAACCTGCGAATGTATGCTTCCGTAATCAATTCCTCTGCGAGCTTCCCCTTCCTAGTAGAGAGAGCATGGGTATTGGTCAATTTATCCATTTCGTTCAGTACCACCACGGCACCCAGCCGCGTGATCTCCTCATCGATTGCGTTGCGCTGTTGATTCAGCCACCTCCGCAGAGACAGTTCTTTGGCCCGTTTGTCGAGTTCCGGCCTGTTCTGTCCTTTCGCGTCCTCGTCGCATGCAACAGCCTCTCTTTCAGTCTGCATCGCAATGCCGTCGAGCAGTGCCACCACATCAGGCAACGGGGGATCTGGCGAAATTTCCTCTTTTTTTTCGGCTGCGAGGCACGACTGCCTTCGTTTTGCGAGGGTCGAGTTGAAATCGCCTATTTGAGTCCGGATGGCAGCATCTTCAATTCCTGCTGCACCCATTTTGGTGTTGAGGGCACTAGAAGTCAGGGCCTCGGGGAGTGAATTCTCCATTTCCCGAACCGTTTGTTCGGCTTCGGTCGCCAGGCGCTGTAGTTCCGCTTTTACAAATTCCTCAAACGAGACGAGCCGAGCGCGGGCTTGCCCGTCGAGAGGTTGCTGGCACAAAACGCAACGCGCATCGTCGGCGACATTAGGAAACTGCGTTCCCGGATATGCTTCTTCTGAGTATCTTCGTGCCGCATTCCACATGAGCCGCCACGATTCAGACCCGACTCTGCCAAGAGGGCAGTTTTCAAATATCTTCCTCGCGTCTTGGTCCGCTGCTTTGCGCTTATTTCCTGCATCCGTTTTGGCGCCCACATATTTTTCGCAGCGCTCTTTCGATAGGCCCTCCAGGCGGCTTTGCAAATCTTTCCTGAGCTCGAGGACAGCTTCCTTTCGTCGGCGAAGAGAACCAGCCTTAGCTGCCGGGTTCGCTTCTGCGAGCCTCTTTTTTAGTTCACCAAGCTCTTCCTCGAACGCGGGTGTCCAAGCCGTCTCCTCGTCCACGCTCTTTGAGGTTATGGCGGCAGATAAACCCTGGTACCACGCACCCGCATTGGTTTTTGCAAATTCTGCGGGCAAATCCGGTTTCTTGGACACGAGTCCGCTAATCCGGTCGTTTATGCGGTTGCTCAGGCTTGTGCACGAATCAGTAAGACGTGTGAACAGGCGCAGGAGCAAAGGTTCGAAGGTAACTTCGTTCTCCTCATTTACATAGATGAGGCCGCTGGTAGTGTCGTAAATGTCTATGCCTTCGAGATCAGGTATCGGGGCGTCAGACCACTGCGCATCCTTAGTCATAGCTCCATCACTAAAAGTGAACCTTGCCGATTGCGGCTCTTGGCCATCACGAAAGATATCGCCTTCAAGTTGGCCTAGGTGGCGGGCGCCACAAGCGTGTTTCAGCAGCCGCACGTAGCCCGACTTTCCCGTCCCGTTCCGACCATAGACGATGCAAAGTTGCTCTTGGCCAAACTCTAGAGGCTTTGTTGGCGAGAGCGCGTTAATACCTTGAACGTGCGCTATGGACTTGAGGCGTAACGGTTTTGTCGTGTCTTGAAAGCTGAGTGAGCCAGCGGGTAGCGGGCTGAAGGTCGGAGACTGACCTAGCACTTCCCCCTTGCACATGTTGAATAATTCGGCATAGTCCTTTTCCGCCAGGTCACCGTTTTGGACAAGGCGTCTCGCGGCGTCCTGAAGCCACCTAGGCCTCTCTTGGAACCATGTTTCCAATTCTTTTATGTCCATGTCTGCACCTATACGAGGGTGTGGGCACGCCTAGCATGCCCTTCCGGGCCCCCCTGAGGGACGGTCACCAGCCCTTCACTTGCTCTTTTCTTCGTGTTCGGTTTTCTTGCCGGTTTTAGCTTCGAGGATGGGCAGAAGAACGAGTCGCGAAGAGTCGTGGGCGAAGTGTGTTACTCTGCGGCCCTTTCCTTTGCAATCAAAACCCGCAGAGTCACAGAACGACTCTGCGCTACCCTTCTCGAAGGCTGCAACCTGCTTTTTCCCGGCTTCAGTGAAATTGAGCGCCGGGAAA
>JAJYJL010000367.1 GCA_021789565.1 Acidobacteriota bacterium | reverse complement strand
TTCGGTGCCCTACGACGGTGTGCTGACGGCGCCCGCGGCCACCCAGGGTAGCGTCCCGGTTACGCAGCTTCTCGTCTACCCCGGACAGACGGTCCGGGCCGGGCAGCCGATGCTTTATGTCAGCAGCCCTGATTATGCCCAATTGCGGTCAAGCTACCTTAAGGCCCGTGACGCCTACACGCTTGCGCAGACCAATCTGGAGCGCGACCAGGACCTCTACACTCACCACGCTGTCGCGCAGATGGATTTGCTCCAGGCTCAATCAGCCCGCAACCAGGCTATGGCGGACCTGCAGGCCTCTGAGCAGGCGTTGCAGGTGATCGGCATCCATGATCCCAGCCGGCTTGCCGACGGGCCAGCCAGCTCCAGGATCCCCTTGCTGGCGCCCATTGCCGGTGAAGTAGTTGAGCGGATGGTGCAGCCCGGGCAGGTGATCCAGGCCGGCTCGACGCAGGCGTTTACCATCTCGAACATGAGCACGGTGTGGGTGCTGGTGAACGTTTACCAGCACGACCTTTCTCACATCCATATGGGTGATCAGGTGACGGTGGAAACCGACGCATTTCCGACAAAGTTCCACGGCCGGATTTCTTATATCGCTCCTTCGCTTGATCCGGATACGCGCACGCTCAAAGTCCGGATCGTCACGAACAATCCTCACGGAATGCTCAAGAAAGACATGTACGTGACGGCCATTGTACAGTCCGGAGTGACCAAGGCGCTTACCATTCCGGACGATTCCGTTCTCAGGAACGACGTTAACGAACCGTTCGTGTACGTCCTGTCGGGGACGCATCAGTTTTCGCAGCGCCTGGTGACCATTGGGCAAAGCGAAAATGGACAGACCCAAATACTCAGCGGACTCAATGAAGGTGACAAGGTGGCCGGCAACGGCAGTCTGTTCCTGCAATTCGCCAGATCACTTGCGGAATAACGGCGCACGTCCATTCGGTGAGCTGGATTTTCTGAAGCCAGGATTGAAATCATTATGATCCATCGTATTGTTCGTTTTGCCCTGAATCAGCGGTTTCTCATCATAGTGCTCGTGGGCTTCCTGATTGTTGGAGGTGCCCTCTCTTTCCAACGGATGCCCGTTGACGCCTATCCCGACCTGTCGCCTCCGCTGGTTGAGATCATCACTCAATGGCCGGGCCATGCCTCTGAGGAAGTTGAGCGCCTGATTACGGTGCCCATCGAAGTTGAGATGAACGGAATGCCAGAACTTGACACGATGCGTTCGATCTCTCTTTACGGGCTTTCTGACGTCATCATGTCGTTCCGGTTCGGGACCGATAAATACTTCTGTCGGCAGGTGGCTTTCGAGCGTCTTTCAGGGGTTTCCCTGCCACCAGGGGTAACTCCGGGCCTTTCTCCGCTTTCCAGCCCTAGTGACCTGATCTACCGCTACGTGGTCCAGAGCCCAGACCGCTCGCCCCAGGAACTAAAGACGATTCAGGACTGGGTTCTTAACCACGCGTATCGCTCGGTTCCCGGCGTGGCCGACGACTCGGGGTTTGGCGGAACAACGATGCAATACCAGGTGTTGCTGGATCCGGCGCAGCTCTACAGCTATCACATCACTGTTCCGCAGGTGGTGCAGGCGCTTTCCTCCAACAATGCCAACACGGGCGGCGGATTTTATTCCCAGGGCGGTCAATTCTATTACGTCCGGGGCATCGGACTGGTTCGAGACACAAAAGACATTGAAGATATCGTTGTAGCCAGCCACCAGGGCGCGCCGGTTTATATGCGTGACGTGGGCAAGGTGGAGATTGGCCACGCGCCGCGCCTGGGCGAATTCGGCTTTATGAACAATGACGACGCTGTTGAAGGTGTCATCATGATGCGCACCGGCGAGCAGACCCAATATGTGCTGCAGCGCCTTGAGCAGGAAACAAAGTATTTGAATACCCAGGTTCTGCCCAAAGACGTCAAAATCCACACGTTTTATGACCGCAGCGGTCTGGTGGAACTGACCACCTCGACGGTGGAGCACAACCTTCTGCGCGGAATGATTCTTGTTCTGATCGTGCTGATCTTTTTCCTGGTGAGCGTGCGCGCGGCGATTATTACCGCCCTGACCATTCCGCTCTGCCTGTTGTTTTCCTTCATTCTTCTCCATCTGAAAGGAGTGTCGGCCAACCTGCTTTCAATAGGAGCTATCGATTTCGGCATTCTCATTGACGGCACCGTGGTGATGATGGAGAACATCTATCGCGAACTTGGTTTGCGAACGGGGCAGGAATATGATTTGAAGGAAGCCATCATCACCGCCGCCCGGGACGTGGACCGTCCCGTTTTCTATTCTGTTGCCGTCATCATTGCGGGTTATCTGCCCATTTATGCATTACAAGGGCCGTCCGGCGAGCTTTTCCATCCTATGGCGGACACGATGTCATTCGCTTTGATCGGCGCGCTGTTGCTTTCTTTGACATTGGTGCCTGTACTGATTTCCTACTGGTTCAAGGCAGGCGTTAAAGAAAAGGTGAACAGGCCCTTCGAGTGGGTCAGACGGGTTTATGGCAAGTATCTGGACTGGGCGCTCGACCACCGCGCATTGACGCTGGGGGTAGCCCTGGCGATCTTTGGCGGGGTGATGATGCTCTTTCCGATGATCGGCGGCGAGTTTATGCCGCACCTCGATGAGGGCGCCTTGTGGGTACGGGCGACTATGCCCTACACGATCTCCTGGCAGGAAGCTGCCAAGATTGCTCCCAAAATCCGCAAAACCCTGATGGCCTATCCGCAGGTAACCGAGGTCGGTTCAGAACTGGGCCGTCCCGATGACGGAACCGACGCGACGGGATTCTTCAACTGCGAGTTCTACGTGGGCCTGAAAGCCTATAGCGACAAATCCTGGGATACGGGGCCCATCAGAAATAAACAGGAACTTATCAAGTCCATCAACAGCAAGCTCACCCGTTACCCGGGCATCATCTTCAATTACACGCAGCCGGCCGAAGACGCCGTGGATGAGGCCCTGACCGGACTGAAGAGCGCGCTGGCCGTGAAAGTTTACGGCCCCGACCTGAAAGTCCTGCAGGATACGGCCTTGAAAATCAAGACCACGCTTGAACATGTTCCGGGCTTTACGGACCTTGTTGTGGTGCGAGAGCTCGGCCAACCCAGCCTGCTGATCCACATCGATCGCGAAAAGGTTGCGCGCTATGGCGTCAATGTTTCCGACGTTGAGGCGGTGATCGGCGCGGCAATCGGCGGGGAACCCGCCACCCAGGTGATCCAAGGCGAAAAGCTGTTCGATCTGATTGTGCGAATGAAGCCCCAGTTCCGGCAAAGTCCCCAATCGATCGGGAACCTGCTGGTGGGCACGCCTGGTGGCCAGCAGATTCCTTTGAAAGACCTGGCGGACATCAGCATTGGCAACGGGGCGTCATTCATTTACCGGGAGAACAATTCGCGCTACATCGGCATCCAGTACAGCGTTGAAGGCCGCGATCTTGCCGGCGCCGTGAAAGCGGGCCAGCAAGCCATTGCGCCGATTCAGCGTTCGCTGCCGCAGGGCTATCGCATTACCTGGGGCGGAGAATACAGCGAATACCTTGCCGCCAGAAAGCAGTTGGATGTGATCGCGCCGCTCACCGTCCTGCTGATCTTCCTCATCCTCTTCGCTCTTTACGGGAACTTCAAGTTTCCTGTCGCTATTGCCATCGGTGTGGTAACAACCGAGCCCGTCGGAGCGCTGCTGGCGCTGAAATTTACCAACACGCCCTTCAGCGTTTCCTCTGTCCTCGGATTGCTGGTGCTCATGGGCGTCTCAACGGAGATGGCGGTCGTCCTCTATTCCTACATTAACAAGCTGCGCCTGGAAGGGAAGGGTATCCGCGAAGCCACCTACGAGGCCGCCTTGCTCCGGCTGCGGCCCATCATGATGACGGCCCTGGTCGCCTGCCTCGGACTGCTGCCGGCGGCGCTCTCATACGGAATCGGGTCCGACACGCAGCGGCCGTTTGCTATCGTTATCGTAGGCGGGCTGATTTCACCCCTGCTGCTGGGCTTTTTTGTGAACCCGATCCTTTACAGCCTGGTGGCGCGGGACGGCGACGTCCTGCAGGTTTAGCTGTGTCAGCTATCGGACAGCCCATCCTGTTTCCGGGTTTCTCTTGGACGGCCCCCCGCGAGCGGACACGGATGCTGGAGTTGCAGCCCGTTCTGTCGCCCCCCCCCCCGTTTCAGCGGGTGGAATAGTCCTTCAAATTGATTTTTCAGCGTTGTCACGGTTAGAATCAGATGATATCGGCGAAAGGGCTTTCATGTGTGAAAGGAGTTTTGGAGCTTGATGAAGAGCCATTGGAAAGTACTGAAATCCGGCATGGTGTTCCTGGCCATCCTGATGGTAGCCCTGATTGCTTTACAGCCGGAGCAGCAGGCAGTTGCGGAAGTGTCATCCGCCACCAACCAGAAAATCATTCAATATGTGCGGGAAAGGTTCGGGATTCCTGATAACGTAAAGCTTACGGTCACCCCTTTTCAGAACTCCGAGTACACGGATTTTTATAAGACCGAAATTTCCGTTGACGATGGAAAGCAGAAGAAATCACAGCCTGCCCTGATTACCAAAGACGGCCATTATATGGTGTTGGGCGACGTTTTGGTTGCTTCCGCCACGGAGCAACGGAACGCGGCCGCCCATCCTTCGGCAACCGACAAGAAGATTGTCGACTATGTGCGGACCAAGTTTAAGGTCCCAACAGACGTCAAGTTGACCGTCGGGCCGTTCCACGATTCCAAGTTTGCCGATTTTTACGAGACCACTATTTACGGCCAGAAAGGCCAAAAGAAGTCTGCCACGCCTGCTTTTCTTACCAAGGACGGCCGCTACACGGTGATTGGCAGCGTTTTTAACCTGGCTACCGACCCGCGCAAGGAAGTTGAGCAGACCATCAACCTGAGGGACCAGCCTACGGTTGGACCGCTCAACGCTCCCGTTACGATTGTGGAATTTGCGGACCTGGAATGCCCCACCTGCGCGGAGATGCAGAAGTTTATTGAGAACCAGTTGATACCCAAGTACGGCAATAAGGTCAGAATCGTATTCAAGGAATTTCCGCTCGTTACCATTCACGATTGGGCCCTGCAAGCCGCCATCGCCAACGAGTGCGCTTATCAGATCAACCCCGCGGATTACTTCCGCTATCGCTCCATCATTTTCGAGAGCCAGGGCATGATCAATGCCGCGAATGTGCGGCAGTTGCTGCTGGACTTTGGCGAGCGGGCCGGCTTGAACCAGTTGAAGCTGGCAACGTGCATGGATTCGAAGACGTCTCTCCCCCGGGTTGAGGCCGACATGCAGGAAGGGCGTCAACTGGGCGTGATGAGCACGCCCACGCTGTTTATCAACGGAACGCCGGTGGTGGGGCTGTCTCCCGAGCGAATCTATGAGATGATTGACCAGGACCTCGCTGCTGCCAGATAACTCGCGAGCAAACGCCGGGTTAGCCCCAGCGGAATTTCATCAGACGCCGGCTTCAGGGTAATCGGAGAGCTGTTCCACCTGCCGCAGACGGTTGAGCGAAACCTGCAGAATCAGGAAATAGATCAGGCAGACCGCTCCGCCGAATCCCAGCGCAAAGCGCGTTCCCATGGTCTGTGCAACCGCCCCCGCCTGCAGGCTGCCAAAAGGCAGCAACCCAGACATCGCCATGTAGTACATGGCCATCACCCTGCCGCGAAGCTTCGGTGGTGTGGTCATTTGCAGTGTGGTGTTGGCCAGCGTCAGGCTCCCCACGATGGTTCCTCCCATCACGGCCAGCAGGAAAAACGCCTCCCAAAATGTTTGAGAGCGCGCGAGGAAAATGAGCGCGAGTGAAAAAAGCGTGGCGCTGGTCAGGATCAGACGGCCACGGTGCTCGGGAGTGCCCCCGGCGGCAATGAACAATGCGGCGGCAACAGCCCCCAGTCCGGCCCCTCCCATCAGCAAACCCAGACCCGAGGCGCCGACTCCGATCATGTTGCGCGCGACGGCGGGCATCAGGACGATGAAGGGCAGCCCCAGCAGGCTGAGAAAGGCGGGCACCGTGAGCAGCACGATGATGATGCGATGCTCGTTCAGATAGCGGAGACCTTCCATCATCGAACCCCAGAAGCGGGAACCTGTGTCCTTTTGAGCGGGCGGAATGGTGATGAGGAACAGCGCGATGATGAGCGCGAGAAAGCTGATGGAATTGAGATAAAAGCAGGCGGCTGCCCCCAGTGCCCCCATCGCCAGCCCCGCCACGGTGGGACCGATGGCACGCGACATGTTGAACTGAGCCGAGTTGAGCGCGATGCCATTCATCAGATCGTCGCGAGGAATCAGGTCCGGAATCAGGGCCTGATAGGCAGGATAGTTGAGCGCCGAGGCGACGCCGGTGAGGAAGCTGATGGCGAGAATTTCTGTGATGGTAATCTGACGGATGGAGGTGAGAATGGCAAGCAGCAGCGCTAGCAGCATCATGGAGGTCTGGGTGATCAGCATGAGCTTGCGGCGGTTCAGGCGGTCAGCGATGGTGCCGCCGGGCAGCGCAAACACCAGCGACGGAACCTGCGCCAAAAAGCCGTTCAGCCCCAGCAGGAACGGTGAGTTGGAAATGATCAGGATGACCCACCCGAGAGCCACGTACTGCATCCAGGTGCCGATGTTTGAGAGAAAGTTTCCCGCCCAGAAAATTGAGAAATCGCGATGATAAAGCGAGCGGAACATCAAGATGCGGCGGGGGGCCTCAGTCGGGGTATGGGGTTCCTGCTGCAACCGTGAACGATTGGGATCCATCAGGCGCCAGAGAAAGTGCAATCTGAACTATCAAACTCTCTGTCTACTATACATGATCGACCGCGGCAAGGTTGAAGCGAGGTTGACCGCAGGTTTGCCCAGGCAGCCATCATGCCTGGAACGGCGGGTTGGAACTATCCTGGGCGATCGCTGTACGTCATTCCACATTCAGGCTCCGCGTGACGGACTGGCCGCTGAGGAGATTATGCACGGTGATGGTCCATTTGCCTGGCGGATCGTTCACTGCAAGTGGGATGGTTTTTACGCCTCCGCCTTGCCGGGTGATGATGTTGCCCGAATAATCAATCATGCGGTTCCCCTGGGGATCACGGACGCCGATGTGGAAAATGCTTACGTCCGCCGCGCTGGGCATGGCGTGCACAGCGATGCGCACGATCGATCCCCGCCGCGCCTGCTCGGGCATGGAAATCCGCATGGCCGGCAGCGGCGTGGCGCTGGTCACCAGAATGGTGGGATCGTAGGGACCGACGGTCAGCGTCAAGTCGCTGTGCCGGCCCAGCGCCTTGCTTGTGAAAGCGTCGTAAACATACATCGAGTTCGGCAGGCGCAGATGGACGATGGTGTTCCTGTCAAACCGCTGGTTGTAGTTGAAATCCGGCGGCCCTAAGACGTCGCCGCCGATGGGCGGGTTGGATTGCAGGGTG